>JAEWFG010000140.1 GCA_023388935.1 Pseudomonadota bacterium
CTTCATCAGGGCCAGCGGTCATAAAACCCGCACCAACAGGCCGGACATATGACCGAAGCAGACCAAGTCGTTCGATACTTCAAAAAGTGCTTGCCAATAGGGGCCGTCCACATATGACGGTGTGGAAACAGAGGAGCCCACTATGTCCGTCACCGTCTTCATCCGCTACCAGCTCGATCCCTTCAAGCGCGCGCAGTTCGAGGAATATTCAAAGCGCTGGCTCACGATCATCCCGAAATGCGGCGGTGATCTCATCGGCTATTTCATGCCGCACGAGGGCACCAACAATATCGCGTTTGCGCTGATCACCTTCGAGAGTCTCGCCGCTTATGAAGCTTACCGCGCCCGGTTGCGGCAGGATGCCGAAGGCATGGCGAACTTCCATTTCGCCGAGGAGAACAAGTTTATTCTCGGGGAGGAGCGGACGTTCCTGCGCAAGGTGGTATTGTAGGTCACGAAACCGTTAGCAGGAGACGCCCATGATCGCCGTGATCTTCGAAGTCTGGCCGAAGCCGGAGCACCGCCAGACTTATTTCGACCTTGCGGCCGATCTGAAGCCGATCCTGCAAACCATCGACGGCTTCATCTCGGTCGAACGTTTCGAGAGCCTGACCGAGAAGGGCAAGATCCTGTCGGTGTCGTTCTGGCGCGACGAGGTCGCGGTCGAGGCCTGGCGCAACACGATGGAGCACCGGCGCACGCAGGCGAGGGGCAGGGCGCAGATATTTGCGGATTACCACCTGCGCATCGCCAGCGTCATCCGTGACTACAGTATGATCGATCGCGAGCAGGCGCCGAAGGACAGCCGCGCCGTCCACGACGCGCACTAGCGGGCGCGGGCGCGCACTGGCCGCTGCCGGGCGCGCACTGGCGCTGCCCTGTGCGCGTGCCTATGTCTGCGCGGCCAACAAGGGAGAGAAACATGCAGGTCACGATCGCAGAGAAGCGCGCGACATTCAGGAAAATGCACGAGAGCGGCTGCTTCATCCTGCCCAATCCGGTCGATGTCGGCAGCGCCAAGGCGTTGCAGCATCTTGGTTTCAAGGCGATTGCATCATCGAGCGCGGGCTTTGCCTGGACCATCGGCAGGGCCGATAACCACGTCACCGTCGACGATGTCTGTCAGCATCTGGCAGCATTGTGCTCGGCCGTCGACATCCCCGTGAACGCGGATTTCGAGGGCGGTTTTGCGGTCGAGCCGGACAAGGTCGCGGACAATGTCGAGCGCGGCGTGCGCACCGGCGTTGCCGCACTCTCGATCGAGGATTCCACCGGCGACAAGGACAAGCCGATCTACGAGCGCGCGCTCGCCGTCGAGCGCATCAAGGCATCGCGCAAGGCGATCGGCGACAGCGGTACGATGCTGGTCGGCCGTTGCGAGGCGTATTTGTGGGGCGTCACCGATCTCAAGCTCGTCATCGACCGGCTCACCGCCTACGCCGAAGCCGGTGCCGACTGTCTCTACGCGCCGGGCCTGAAAACGCGCGAGGACATCGCTGCGGTGGTGAAGGCGGTGCATCCCAAACCGTTCAATCTTCTGATCGGCGGCTCCGGCCTGTCGTTGCGGGAAGCCACAGATCTCGGCGTGCGCCGGATCAGCGTCGGCGGCTCGCTCGCACGTGCCGCGTGGGGAGGCTTCATGCGCGCTGCAAAGGAGATGGCCGAGAAGGGGACGTTTACCGAGCTCGGCGGCGGCTATCCCGGCGGCGAGCTCAACAAGATGTTCAGTTAAAGCAAACGAAAGCGGCGGGACTCGTAATCGTCCCGCCGCTCTCCCTTTTTGCCCGGTCATGCCCCGCGCAGGCGGGGCATCCAGTACGCCGTGGCTTCTCGATAGAACCAGAACCGTCTCGGAGTACTGGATCGCCCGGTCAAGCCGGGCGATGACAGCTGCGGTTTTTTTACTTTGCGCCGTCAGACGGAGACTGCGTATCCGGCGCCGGCTTTGCCGCAGGCGTATCCGGAGCCGGAGCGGCCGGCTTGCTCGGAGCAGCACCCGTGGTCACGCCCGGAGCGGTGTTGTTGTGCGGCGTCACGTCGCGCATGCCGGGAGGCGCAGCCGGATTGGCAGGCTGCGTCTGTTGCGCGGTCTGCGTCGCCGGCGTGTTGCTCGCCTGGTTGCCGGTGGTCGTGTTGTTCAAGCCGTAGAACACGGCGCCCAGCACCACGGCTATCGCTACTGCAAACAGTGCGACCTTGCCGCTGGAGGCGGGGCCTTCGCCGAGCTCGGGATCGACCTGAAGGTCGGCATCCCGGCGCGCCGCGCGAAGATACTCATCGTCGGCGAGGTTCGAGCGGTACGGATCGTTCGGAAAACGGTCGTCAGCCATCGATTGGTCTCCTCGGTTATTGCGGCGGGACAACCCGTGGATGCGAGATTCTGTTCCGCGCCCCTTATGCTTTCGTCGCATGTTGCCCTCGCGCGGAGTATCGGGAACCTGTTCATCTCGGATGAACCTCGTTCATCCTGGAACCTCACGCGCTGGGTTCCATGGGATATGCGACCGCATTCGGTCTGCAGATCAATGCCGGGCTCTGGACCATCCTGACCTTCGTGCTCGGCATCAGCTTCCGCCTGCTGGCAGTGCGCTACAAATGGGAGATGCCGAAATTCGTGTTCACGGGGGATGAGAAGAAATAGTTGCGTTTTCTTTCACAGCTGTATCCACGTCGTCATTGCGAGCCAACGGGTCCGCGCGAAGCGCGGCCCGATGACAGGCTCCGCGAAGCAATCCAGCATCTTTCCGCGGAGGGACTCTGGATTGCTTCGCTGCGCTTGCAATGACGGAAAGGCCGCGTTGGCTAGGGCCCCTGTTTCCGCGCCTTCGCCACCTGCGCTGGCGTCACCAGCGGCGCGGCGTTGCCCCAGGAATTGCGGATGTAGTTCGTCACCGCCGCGATCTGCTCGTCGGACAATTGCCCGGCATAGGCCGGCATCTCGCCGGTGTTGGGCGCGCGCGGCGTTGTCATGGTGTGGGCGCCGTCGAGCATGATGCGCAGGGTGGAGGCGGGATTGACCGATTGCAGCAGCGCGTTGCCGGGCAGCGGCGGATAGATGCGCGGCGCGCCGGAGCCATCGGCTTCGTGGCAGGCGATGCAGAGCTTTGCGTAGACGGCCTGGCCGGCTTTCATCTCGGCATCGTCAATCGGCGTCACGATCGTCTCGCGCCGCGCCGGCGGCAGGCTCTTTAAGTAAACCGCAATCGCATGCGCGTCGGCATCGCTCATCTTCGACGTCGAGTTGGCGACGACCTCGGCCATCGGCCCGTCGGCATGGCTTCTGGCGTTGCGCCCGCTTTGCAGATATTCGGCGACGTCCTCGACGCTCCATGATTTCAGCCCGGTGCGGGTCGCGCCATCGAGTCTTGGCGCGTACCAGCCGCCGACCTCGTTGCCCGACAGCGCCTGCGCCTGCTTGTCGGCGGCAAAATAGTTCTTCGGCGTGTGGCAGGCGCCGCAATGGCCGAGCCCGGTGACGAGATAGCCGCCGCGATTCCACGATGCGCTCTGGCTCTGATCCGGCTCGAACAGGCCGGGCTTGAAGAACCAATAGTTCCAGGCCCGCATCAGGCCGCGATAACCGAACGGCCAGCGCAGCTCCGGCGGCTTGTTGCGGCTCACGACGGGCGCCAGCGTTCCGAGATAGGCGCGGATCGCCAGCGTGTCGTCCTTGGTCATCCTGGTGAAATAGGGATAGGGGAACGCCGGGTAGTAGTTCGAGCCGTCGGGCGCGATGCCATAGCGCAGGGCGCGGGTGAAATCGGCGTCCGTCCAGGTGCCGATGCCGGTGTCGCGGTCCGGCGTCAGGTTCGGCGCATAGATCGCGCCGAAGGGCGTGTCGATGCGCTTGCCGCCCGCGAACGGCTTCGCCGGATCGGCGGTGTGGCAACCCGCGCAGCCGCCGGCTTCGACCAGCGTCTTGCCGTAGGCGATCAGCTCCGGCGAAGGCTCGGCGGCGATGGCGGCACTCGCAACCGCACTGCACAATGCGATGACAGCCAGAATCGTCCGCATCGAAAGCCTCCCCTGCGACCAATCGACGTCATCCCGCATGATAAGGGCGTCACGTCATTTCGCGACGGCGGGGGTATGGTGACACAAATTGAAAATGGCCGGTGCCTTTGCAGCCACGAAATTGCGATTTTTACCCGGCGCTCCGTTTGGTCCAGATTTGTGATGCAGAGCGTTAAATATCCGACATAGAGTGGCACAGGTGGTCGGCGCGCCCTAACTAAAAACAAAGGGCAGGCAACGGCTTAAGTGAGCAAGACCTGAACAGGGCGGTAAAGAGGACAGCATGGGCATCAACCAGGGTCCGATCAGTCTCGATCAAAAATACACCCAGGAAATCGGACACGTCTTCACCACGGGCATCCAGGCCCTGGTTCGGTTGCCGATGGCCCAAATCCGGCGCGACCGCGCCAACGGCCTCAACACCGCGGGCTTCATCTCCGGCTATCGCGGCTCGCCGCTTGGCGGCTACGACCAGCAGCTCTTTGCAGCCCGCAAGCATCTCGAACAGTACAACATCAAGTTCCAGCCCGGCGTGAACGAGGACCTTGCTGCGACTGCCGTGTGGGGCTCGCAGCAGCTCAATCTCTCGCCCGGTGCCAAGTATGATGGCGTGGTCGGCATCTGGTACGGCAAGGGCCCCGGCGTCGACGCTGCGGCGACGTCTTCCGCCACGGCAATGCCGCTGGCTCGGCCAAGAACGGCGGCGTGCTGTGCTTGGCCGGCGACGACCACGGCGCAAAATCCTCGACCGTCCCGCATCAGTCCGACCATGCCTTCATCTCGGCGCTGATGCCGTATCTCTATCCCTCAAGCATCCACGAGATGATCGAGATGGGCCTGCTCGGCATCGCGATGTCGCGTTACTCGGGCTGCTGGGTGGGCATGAAGGTGATCACGGAGACGGTGGAGACCACCGCCGAGATCGACCTCACCGACGAGATGAAGCCCTTCATCATCCCCACCGATTTCGAGTTGCCGCCCGGCGGCCTCAACCTGCGCTGGCCCGACGATCGCTTCGAACAGGACCGGCGCCTGCAGGACTACAAGGGCTTTGCCGCAATCGCCTTTGCGCGCGCCAACAAGGTCAACCGCATCACCATGGATTCGCCGAACGCGCGCTTCGGCATCATGGCGTCGGGCAAGAGCTACGAGGACGTCCGCCAGGCGCTGCGCGAACTCGGCATCACCGAGCAGGTCGCCGCCAGGATCGGCCTTCGCCTTTACAAGATCGGCATGCCCTGGCCGCTGGAGCCGGAAGGCGTGCGCCAGTTCGCGGTCGGCCTCGAGGAGATCTTCATCGTCGAGGAACGGCGCGAGATCGTCGAGAACCAGGTCAAGCAGGAGCTGTTCAACTGGCGCGACGATGTCCGTCCGCGCATCGTCGGCAAGATGGACGAGCACGACAAGCGCTTCCTGACCTTCGCCGCCGAGCTCAGTGTCGCCTCGCTCGCGACCTCGCTCACCGAGCGGCTTCTCCGACTCAATCTCAATCCCGAGATCGCGGAGATGCTCCGCGCCAAGGCCGACTGGTTCAACGGCCGCCAGGCGACCCAGATGCAGGCGGTCGCGCCTGTCTCTCGCGTGCCGTATTTCTGCTCCGGCTGCCCGCACAACACCTCGACCAAGGTCCCCGAAGGCAGCCGCGCGCTCGCCGGCATCGGCTGCCACTTCATGGCACTCTGGATGGACCGCTCGACCGAGACCTTCACGCATATGGGCGGTGAGGGCGTGCCGTGGGTCGGCATCGCGCCCTTCACCAACGAGAACCACATTTTCGCGAACCTCGGCGACGGCACCTATTTCCACTCGGGCCTTCTCGCCATCAGGCAGGCGGTCGCCTCCAAGACAAACATCACCTACAAGATCCTCTACAACGATGCTGTCGCCATGACCGGTGGCCAGCGCCATGACGGCGATCTCTCGCCGCAGCAGATCACCTTCCAGCTCCACGCCGAAGGCATCCGTGAGATCTATCTGGTCTCGGAGGCGCCCGACGCCTATCCGGCCGACACCATCGCGCCGGGCGTGAAGAAGTACCACCGCGACGAGCTCGACAACGTCATGAAGATGTGCCGGGAGTACAAGGGCACGTCCGCGATCGTTTTCGTGCAGACTTGCGCCGCCGAGAAGCGCCGCCGCCGCAAGCGCGGCCTGATGGAGGATCCGGCGCGCCGTGTGATGATCAATCCGGCCGTCTGCGAAGGCTGTGGCGATTGCTCGGTGCAGTCGAACTGCATCTCGGTCGAGCCGCTGGAGACCGAGTTCGGCCGCAAGCGCACCATCAACCAGTCGTCCTGCAACAAGGATTATTCCTGCCTGAAGGGCTTCTGCCCGTCCTTCGTCACCATCGACAGCGGCAAGCCGCGCCACCGCGCGCCGGCCGATCTCTCTGACATCGGCGCGATTCCCGAGCCGGCTTCGCGTCCGACACTCGACAAACCTTACAACATCGCGGTCGGCGGTGTCGGCGGCACCGGTGTGCTCACCATTGGTGCGCTGCTCGGCATGGCCGCGCATATCGAGGGCAAGGCCTCGATGATCCTCGACATGTCGGGCCTCGCGCAGAAGGGCGGAGCGGTGCTCAGCCATGTCCGCCTTTCGGATCATCCGGCCGAGGTGACGTGCTCGCGCATCGTCACCGGCACGGCCGATGTAGTGCTTGCCGCCGATGAGGTGGTCGCGGTCGCCAAGGATACGATCTCGCTCTGCGACACCAGCCGCACCCGCGGCATCATCAACAGCCACGTCATCCCGACCGCTGACTTCATCCTCAACCGCGACTTCAACTTCCAGACCAGCAAGCTGAACGCAGTGCTGGAAACGGCGCTGCACAAGGACTCGGTGTTCTTCGATTTCACCAGGCCGGCCGAGCTGCTTCTCGGTGACTCCATCGCCACCAACATGATGATGATGGGCTACGCCTATCAGAAGGGGCTGTTGCCGCTGTCGGCGGAGTCGATCGAGCAGGCAATCGAGGTCAACGGCGTCTCGGTCAAAATGAACAAGGAGGCCTTCCGCCTTGGCCGCCTCGCGGTCGCCGACCCCGCGCGCCTCGCGGACATGCTGAAGGGAACGGACGAGGTTGTCGCGCCGAAGACCCTGGACGCAATGACGCTGGATGAGGTCATCGAGCATCGCGCCAAGCACCTGACCGCTTACCAGAACGGCCGCCTTGCCAAGCGTTATCGCAAGCTGGTCGATCAGGTTCGCGACGCCGCGAAGCAGGGCGGTTATGACGACGCGCTGCCGCGCGCTGTCGCGGTCAACTACGCCAAGCTGCTGGCCTACAAGGACGAATACGAAGTTGCGCGCCTCTTTACCGACGGCGCCTTCGAGCAGCAGCTGCGCGACCAGTTCGAAGGCGACTTCAAGTTCAACTTCAATCTCGCCGCGCCGATCCTGGCGCGCGGCGTCGATGCGCTGGGCCGCCCGAAGAAGCGCGCCTTCGGCCCGTGGATGCTGAACGTCTTCCGCGTGCTCGCAAAATTCAAGTTCCTGCGCGGTACGCCGCTCGACATCTTCGGCCGCAGCGCGGACCGCAAGCTCGAGCGCGATCTGATCGCCGGCTACGAGAAGGACGTCGCCACCGTGCTCGGACTGTTGTCGCCGCTCACCGTCGACACCGCAGTCGAGCTGCTGTCGCTGCCCGACCGCATCCGCGGCTACGGCCCGGTAAAGGAGAAGGCGGTCGCGGACGCGAAGGCCCGCTACGCCCAGCTCGCCGCGGACTTGGCGAACCCGCCGCCGGCGCCGCGCCAGATAGCGGCGGAGTAGGGGCCGCGGTCCCGTGCCCCGGACGCAGCGCAGCGCCTCTTAGCGGTGCGCTGCAGAGCCGGGGCCCACGTTAAAGCGATGTGCCGGGCGGCATGGGTCCCGGCTCTGCGCAGCAACGCTTACGCGTTGCAGCGCGTCCGGGACACGAGAGTTTTCCTGATGAATCGGTAGGGTGGGCAAAGGCGCGAAGCGCCGTGCCCACCACATCTCACCACGATTGCGTCTGAAATGGTGGGCACGCTGCGCTTTGACCACCCTACGGTTTCCTCTTTGAAATCAACCGCCGTTCTACTTTGCATGGGGTTGTTTTCGCGAAACCGAAAATCGCTTGTGCCGTCGGGCAAAAACACCTTTACGGTTCTGGCCGTCGTTCCCGTCATTGCGAGCGCAGCGAAGCAATCCAGAAATGCGCCCGCGGCAAGACTCCTGGATTGCTTTGCTGCGCTCGCAATGACGGCGATTTTGCGCCCACCCGCTACCCTCTCGCCCGACGGAATATTTCCGCGCTTGCCAATCAGCCCATCGCGGTTCAGAAAACGGAGCAAGAAGAAACGCGAGCGGAGACCTCTGTTTTGACCATCAAGGGCAAGGCCTACATTGCCGGGATCTACGAACACCCGACCCGGCATGCGCCGGACAAATCCACCGCACAGCTCCACGCCGAAGTCGCCAAGGGCGCGATCGAGGATGCCGGGCTGACGAAGGACGACATCGACGGCTATTTCTGCGCGGGCGATGCCCCGGGCGGCCTCTGGCAGATGACCGACTATCTCGGTCTGAACACCAAAAAGCTCCGCCACGTCGATTCCACCGACACCGGCGGCTGTTCCTACATCATCCATCTCGGTCATGCGGCTGAAGCGATCGCGGCGGGCAAGTGCTCGATCGCGCTGATCACGCTCGCCGGCAAGCCGCGCACCGGGGTGATGCCGCCGCGCGCGGCCGGCGCCGAGCTCGATTTCGAGGCGGCCTATGGCGCGACCACGCACAATGCCTACGGCATGTGTGCCATGCGCCATATGCACGACTATGGCACCACCTCAGAGCAACTCGCCTGGATCAAGGTCGCGGCCTCGCATCACGCGCAATACAATCCGCATGCGATGCTCAAGGACGTCGTCACCGTCGAGGACGTGCTGAACTCGCCGATGATCTCCGATCCCCTGCATCGCATGGATTGCTGCGTCGTCACCGACGGCGGCGGCGCGTTGATCGTGACGACGCCCGAGATCGCGAAGAGCCTGAAGAAGCCGCTGGTCAAGCTGATCGGCCATGGCGAGGCGATGAAGGGCCCGCGCGGCGGCAAGGATCTCGATCTCACTTACTCCGCCGGCGTGTGGTCTGGCCCACGTGCATTCGAGGAAGCCGGCGTCACGCCGAAGGATATCAAATACGCCTCGATCTATGACAGCTTCACCATCACCGTCTTGATGCAGCTCGAGGACCTCGGCTTCTGCAAGAAGGGCGAGGGCGGCAAGTTCGTCGCTGACGGCAATCTGATCTCGGGCGTCGGCAAGCTGCCGTTCAACACTGACGGCGGCGGCCTCTGCAGCAACCATCCCGTCAACCGCGGCGGCATGACCAAGATCATCGAGGCCGTCAGGCAGTTGCGCGGCGAGGCGCACCCGAAGGTGCAGGTCAAGAATTGCGATCTCGCCATCGCCCACGGCACCGGCGGCCTTCTCGGCGTCCGCCACGCCGCCTCGACTGCCATTCTGGAGCGCGTGTGATGAGCGAAGCAAAGAAATATCCGGCCCCGGTGACGAACCCTGAGACCGCGGCGTTCTGGGACGCGGCCAAGCAGGGCAAGTTCATGATCAAGCGCTGCACCGCCTGCGGCGAAGCGCATTACTTCCCGCGTTCGATCTGCCCGTTCTGCAATTCGGACAAGACGGTGTGGGAGGAGAGTTCGGGTGAAGCCACAATCTACACTTACAGCCTGATGCGGAAGTCGCCGACCGGTCCTTACGCGATCGGCTACGTCACGCTGAAGGAAGGTCCGTCGCTGCAAACCAACTTCGTCGATTGCGATCTCGAGAAGCTGAAGATCGGCCAGAAGGTGAAGGTGGTGTTCAAGCCGACCGACGGCGCGCCGCTGCCGTTCTTCACGCCGGTGTAGTTACTTTCTTCCTTCTCCCCTTGTGGGAGAAGGTGGCATAGGCGGCCTTCGGCCGCCGTTCTTAGAACGCCGATGCTTTGCATCGGCTATGGCGCCGGATGAGGGGTATCGCTCCGCGGAGAAGGCTGTTGATGCGGAAGCAACCCCTCACCCCAACGAATATGTGGCCGGCATCTCGTAGCCCTCTCCCAAAGGGGGAGAGGGCGCATCAATAAGCGCCGGTGATTCCCGGGAGGAAACCAGAAAAATGTCCGCCAGATACGAAGAACTCAAAGGCCTGAAAAACATCGGCCAGAAATACGCCTACGGCGATCGCGAGGTCATGCTCTACGCCTACGGCATCGGCCTCGGTGCTGATCCGATGGACGAAAAGGAGCTCGCCTTCGTCAACGAGGGCACGCTGACGCCGCGGCCGCTGAAGGTGGTGCCGACCTTTGCGTCCGTCGCGGCCTGGGGGGCGGGCCCGGGCGAGATGAACCTCAACCGCGTGATGGTCGTCGACGGCGAGCGCGACATCACGTTTCACCAGCCGCTGCCGGTGGCGGCGCACATCACCGCCGATTCCTCCGTCGTCGAGGTCTACGACAAGGGCAAGGACAAGGGCGTGGTGATCAGCCACCAGACCGTGCTGAAGAACGAGAAGGGTGAGAAGCTGGCAACGCTGGTCGCCTCGCGCTTCGCCCGCGGCGACGGCGGCTTTGGTGGGCCGAACCTGACCCAGCCCGATCCGCACAAGATCCCGTCGCGCTCGCCCGACAAGACCATCGACATCGTCACGCGCCCGGACCAGGCGCTGGTCTATCGTCTCTGCGGCGACCGCAACCCGCTGCATTCCGATCCTGAATTCGCCAAGAAAGCGGGTTTCCCGCGCCCGATCCTGCACGGCATGTGCACCTACGGCATCACCTGCCGCGGCGTGCTCCAGACCTACGCCGACTACGATGCAAGCGCCTTCCGCCAGCACGTCGCGCGGTTTTCCTCACCGGTCTATCCCGGCGAGACCGTGACCATGGACCTCTGGAAGGACGGCAACGTGATCTCGTTCGAAGCCAAGGTGAAGTCGCGCGGCGTCACCGTGATCAAGAACGGCAAGACGGTGCTGGGTTAGGTCGGTCTCGTGCCTCGGACGCAGCGCAGCACGAAGTGACGCGCTGCTGAGCTGGGGCCCAGCGAGCCCAAGCGAAGAAAGAA
The DNA here is from genome assembly GCA_023388935.1 of Pseudomonadota bacterium. Classification (GTDB taxonomy): domain Bacteria; phylum Pseudomonadota; class Alphaproteobacteria; order Rhizobiales; family Xanthobacteraceae; genus Bradyrhizobium. The sequence continues at coordinate 11,099 of JAEWFG010000140.1, forward strand.
CTGGGTGCCGGCTCTGCGACGCAGCGTTTCACGCTGCATCGCGTCCGGGACACGAGAAACAAAAACAGGGAGAGGCCATCATGGGACTACTCAACGGCAAGGTTGCGCTGATCACCGGCGCGGGTGGGGGGCTCGGTGAGGCCTATGCGAAGCTGTTCGCGCGAGAAGGGGCCTCCGTCGTCGTCAACGATCTCGGCGGCCCCCGCGACGGCTCCGGCGCCGACAAGTCGATGGCGCAGCAGGTGGTGGACGCGATCAAGGCCGAGGGCGGCAAGGCGGTCGCCAACGGCGCCGATATCTCCACCATGGAGGGCGGCCAGTCGGTATTCGACGACGCCATCAAGCATTTCGGCCGCGCCGACATCCTCGTCAACAACGCCGGCATTTTGCGCGACCAGACCTTTGCCAAGGCCTCCGAGTCCGACTGGGACAAGGTCATCAAGGTGCACCTGAAGGGTACCTTTTGTTGCACCATGCCGGTGTTTCGCTGGATGCG
>JAEWFG010000194.1 GCA_023388935.1 Pseudomonadota bacterium
TTCGTCACCCGGGCGACATCATCCCGGAATGATGGGCGACATCATCTCGGAATGGGTGGGCGACTTCAAATCGGAATGGTGGGCGAGATCATCTCGGAATGGTGGGCGACATCGAGCGGAATCCGCAGCTGGAGTTTCATCAGATTAACGACATTGATGACCCGCACCTTCAACTCAGGCGCGTGCTTTCGAAGGAGATCGACCGCAGCAAGCGTCTCCAGCGTTGGTACATCACCGCAGCAGGCCATCACGACATCGGGGTCGCCGCCCCGGTCGTTGCTGGCCCACTCCCAGATGCCGAGGCCTGCCTGGCAGTGCTTGACCGCCTGATCCATGGTTAGCCATTGGGGAGCAGGCTGCTTGCCCGCGACGACGACGTTGATGTAGTTGCGGCTACGAAGGCAATGATCGGTCACCGATAGCAGGCAATTGGCGTCAGGCGGCAGATAGACGCGGATAACCTCGGCCTTCTTATTCACGACATGGTCGATGAATCCGGGGTCCTGATGGCTAAAGCCGTTGTGGTCCTGGCGCCAGACATGACTTGACAACAGGTAGTTCAGCGAGCCGATCGGCCGCCGCCAAGGAATGTGATTGCACACCTTCAGCCACTTGGCATGCTGGTTCAACATCGAATCAACGATGTGAATGAACGCCTCATAGCAGGAGAAGAAGCCGTGACGGCCCGTGAGGAGATAGCCCTCGAGCCAGCCCTGGCATTGGTGTTCGCTAAGCATCTCCATGATCCGCCCGCCGGGAGCCAGATGGTCGTCCCAGGGATGGACATCCGCAACCCAGGCACGATTGGTGACCTCGAGCACGTCCTGCCAGCGGTTCGAGTTATTTTCGTCGGGACTGAACAGCCTGAAATTGCCTTGCTCCATGTTCAGCTTCATCACGTCGCGTAGAAATCGGCCCATGACTCGCGTGGATTCGGCCATGACGGCGCCCGGCGCGGTGACCTCAACAGCGTAGTCGCGGAAATTCGGCAAGCGCAGTTCGCGCAATAGTAAACCGCCGTTGGTGTGCGGATTGGCGCTCATGCGCCGGCCGCGTTGAGGAGGAAGATCCGCCAGCTCGGGGCGGAGCCGACCGTTGCTGTCGAAGAGCTCCGCAGGCCGGTAGCTCTTCATCCACTGTTCAAGAATGCGCACGTGTGCGGCATTCTCGTGCATCTCCCCCATCGGAACTTGGTGCGAGCGCCAGTAGTCCTCCGTCCGCTTCCCATCGATTTCTTTCGGGCACGTCCAGCCCTTCGGTGTGCGAAGCACGATCATCGGCCAGCGCGGGCGGTCGCTGAAACCCTTTTGACGTGCATCCGATTTCATGTGTTGAATTTCACCGATGACCTTGTCCAGGGTTGCGGCCATCAGCTCATGCATTTTTTCCGGTTCGCTCCCCTCGACGAAATATGGAGTATAGCCATAGCCGCGAAACAACTGATCCAGCTCCTCGTGGCTGATCCGGGCGAGGATGGAGGGATTGGCAATCTTGTAGCCGTTGAGATGAAGAATCGGCAGAACTGCGCCGTCGCTAGCTGGATCCAGAAGCTTATTGGAATGCCAGCTCGTCGCCAGAGGTCCGGTCTCCGCCTCGCCATCGCCCACAACACAGGCCACGATCAAATCAGGATTATCGAAGGCGGCTCCATAAGCGTGTGAAAGGGCGTAGCCGAGCTCACCGCCTTCGTGAATTGAACCTGGCGTCTCCGGCGCAACATGGCTGGGAATGCCGCCCGGGAAGGAGAATTGAGTGAACAGGCGCTTCATGCCTTGTTCATCACGAGAAATATTCGGATACACCTCGCTATAAGTCCCCTCGAGGTAGGCGTTCGCGACCAGACCGGGACCGCCATGCCCCGGCCCCGTGATGTAGATCATGTCGAGATCGCGTTGCTTGATCACCCGGTTCAGGTGAACGTAGACGAAATTCAAGCCCGGCGTTGTCCCCCAATGGCCGAGAAGCCGCGGCTTGATGTGGTCCTTTGTGAGCGGTTCCTTGAGCAACGGATTGTCATAGAGATAGATCTGGCCGACGGAGAGATAGTTGGCGGCCCGCCAATACGCATCGATCAACGCCCGCTCTTTATCGGACAGTGCGGTTGCCATTATCTCCTCCTCTTGTGTTATTGAACTGGCGTCAGCCGACGCGGCCTATGGCGCCTATCAAATCCTGGTGCCGCTCGCGGCCACCTGACCTTCGCTCGGTGAACTCGGACTGAGTTAGTTCAAAATCAAATGCCCCCTCATTTGAAGGGACACACCATTCCCCGCCCGCACGAGACTTTCTCGCGGCGGTCGTTCACGTGAACGGCCATTGCGTCACCGGCTTCCAGGGTCGCATGGAAAAGCTTTTCCGTTCCGTTGACGCCGATCCTGAGACGACGGCCACGCCAGTGAATGCCAAATTTCAGGGTTCTCCAACTTGCAGGCAGCCTCGGATTGAAGGCGATCCCGTCGTTTTGCAATGACAACCCTGCAAAGCCAAAAACTGTCGTCAGCCACGTGCCACCGAGAGCCGCCATGTGCAGCCCCCCAGCAATCGTCGTGTGGTTGTCTGCCAGATCGATCGCCACCGCCTGCTGGAAATAGCGCAGCGCCAGTTCCGAGTGCCCCAGCCGAGCGGCGACCATCCCATGCATCGCGCCGCTGAGCGAACTGCCGTGACCGCAACGCGGCTCGTAGTAGTGGAAATTCGTTCTTCCGCTGTCGGCGGGGAATTCCTCCGGCAACAGCCCGAGAAGCGCTACAACATCCGCCTGTTTAACGACTTTGGAACGCTGCGTTCGCTCCCGCCCAAGCACCACGTCCATCGGCACTGATCGACCGGCGTAGCTCGCAAGATCAATCTCCTCAAGGTCAAAGAAGCCGGCGAACTGCTCGAACAGTCCCGTTTGAGAATTCCAGCCGGTGAACATCGTTTCGGCGACGTTCCGCCACAACACGAGCTCGGCATCCTCCAACCCAAGCCGGTGCGACAGGCCTGCCCAGCGGTCGGGCCAGCGTTCGCGCAACAACACGGCCACCTCAAGCGCCCGCCGAATATTCCAGCGCGCCATGACATTGGTGTACGCGTTATCGTCTACATGCTCGTGATACTCATCCGGTCCAATAACACCGCGAATATGGCAGTAGCCGTCCTGCTCCGGCTGAGCGCGGCTCGACCAAAACCGGCCCGTCTCGAGGAGAATCTCAGCGCCGGCGTCGAGGAGGAAGTCTACATCCTGCGTTGCCTGCCAGTATTGCCAAACGGCGTAGGCAACGTCTGCGGTGATGTGCTGCTCCTGCTTGCCGCAAAGGATATCGACTATATGGCCGTCCGAATCAACGACCTGGTCCGGCGTGGCCTCCGTGCCCGTGTCCGCAGATTCCCAAGCGTACATGGCGCCACGCCATCCCATCCGAGCGGCCTTCTGCCGCGCGCCGTCAATGGTGCAGAAACGATACTCGAGTAACGCGCGGGCTGCTTCAGGCCAAGTGAAAACATAGAACGGAAGCAAGTAGATTTCCGTGTCCCAAAAGACATGCCCATGATAGTCGTCACCTGTGAGCCCGCGTGCTCCGATGGAAACGCGTTCATCGGCCGGATTAGCCGCGCTGTTCAGATGATAGGCAGCGAAACGCAAGGCCTGCTCGGCGCGCGCGTCGCCTTCAACCGCGATATCGCTGAAGCGCCATCGATCGGACCAAGACGCCTCGTGCTCTTGGACGACCTTGCGCCAGCCCGCCTGCCGGGCGTCGCCGAGCCTTTCCGATGCGACGCGGCCAGGATCCGCATCCTCTGCATCGGCTCGTGTCACGGCCGTAAGCCCCGCAAGACAAGCTGTCTGGCCCGGACACGTTTTCCAATGCCAGGACCACATGAACGGGCCGGATGTCGTCGGCACAATCTCGGAACCGTCGACCTCCAAAGACAACGCGGCAGCCATTGCGACGCGCTTACCAGAGTACTTGGTCCGCCATACCCCGAGATCCTGCTCGATCCGCTCTGCCTTGAGCCAGACGCCCAGGCCCTCAAACGAGGCTTCTACTGCGACCTCAATATCTCCTTCCTCTATTTTTAATTCGATGACCTGGAGCCCGATTGCCCGATCGCTAAGCGATAGGAGCTGCAACGTCCTCGCTCCCACAACTATGGCGGCATGCTCGATCAGGCGGCTTGCGGTAAACAATATACCCCGGCGCATATCGAGTGTCGTGCGATGTGAAATCGCCTCGGCGGGGTGGCGAACGAGTGGGCCGCCCGGAAGCATAATTCGGATCTGCTGCCATCCTGGGGCGGGAACAAGTGCAGGTATGGGCTGCTCGGGACCGGGTATGTCGAATAGACCAGCCAGGTAAGCGCGCTGCGGAACGACCCAGCGCTCTCCACGACTGACCGGCCGGCCGGCGCGCAGGCCCACTAAGCCATTGCTGATTGAAAATCGAGACTCATAGATCGGTTCTCGAAGCGGATCGTAACCTTGCGCAGCGAGCACCCAAGCGAGCTCGGGAGTCGGTTCGAGCAAGCTTTCCATTTCCGTACTCCAGCCGTAGGTCGGAACGACTCGAGAGGCGGCGCGATCCTGTTCTTTCGGACCGCCGTGCCGCTACTTGTAAACCTTCTCTGCATGGGAGCATTTGACATGGATCAATCACTCTGGCGCGGATAATGTGTTCTGATGTTTGTGCCGATGCGAAGCGCTATGACCCATGGTCCCGGCTCCAATATGGACTCGGCAGAAATCGAAACGGTAGGGCCAAGCGCGTTATAGCTTCCGGCCACTTTGCTCGCAGCTCATGTGCCGTTACGGAGTGCGCCTACGAGCGCGAGAAGAACTGGAAATCTCAATTCCCGTTGCGCAGCAACGTATGTTGATCGGCCGGCTCGGGCGCGCGCAACCGGAATAGTAGAATAGAAGTCGAGCGATTCTGGTCCGCTGTTGCCGGGCTGTCATTATCAGGAAGGAGCGCCTAGACAATGACGGTCGCGCGACAGCCGCTCGATACAGACGCTGCTCCGTCCGGTCAAAGCCTACGCGCGCTCGACGCCGTTAACTTTTTTGTGGGAGGTACTCTGGCCGGCTTTGGACCGTTCGTGGCGCTCTTTCTCGGCGGGCAGGGCTGGGCCCCAGAGAATATCGGCTTTGTCCTGACCTTGGGCGGTGTCGCCGGATTGCTGGCGCAATACCCGGGCGGCGAGTTGCTTGATGCGGCACGGTCGAAGCGGCTGGTGCTCGGCTCGGGCCTGATTATCGTAGGGCTCAGTGCTCTTTTGATCGGATTTTGGCCAACCTTCGGTGTAAGTCGTGGTCGCTCTGGTGTTACAAGGCGCCACGGGCGGATTGATCGGGCCCGCCATTCCTGCCGTGAGCTTGGGCCTCGTCGGCCAGCCGGCCTTGGCCGAGAGACTTGGGCGTAATCAACGCTTCCAGTCCGCTGGGAGCTTGGTGGCCGCTGGACTCATGGGCGCGCTCGGATATTTCCTGTCAAACCGGCTCATATTTTTCGCCGCGGCGCTTCTCGTCGTTCCGGCCCTCGTCGCTCTCGGCCGAATCCGCGCCGGCGACATTGATTTGGACGCTCGGTCGGCAGCCCCGACCACCATGACCCCACTCCTCCACCGCGAGCGCGACGCGCGATGCTCTGGAAGGACCACTCTCTCGTCACCTTTGCCGCTTGTCTCTTCCTGTTCCAGATGGCCAATGCGTCGATACTGCCACTGATCGGCGGAATATTGCCTCACTACATGGAGCGGTACTCTTCGTTCACCATGTCGGCGCTGGTTATCGTGCCACAGATTTGGTGGTGTTAACGGCACCATGGATCGGTCGCCAGGCTCAGGAGTGGGGCCGCCGCCCATTTTTGCTCGGCGCCTTCGGTGCGTTGCCGGCTCGTCTACTGGTGCTCTTGCTGATCCCCAAGCCTGTCCTCGTCATTGCCGCCCAGCTCCTGGACGGCATCGGCGGGACCGTGCTTGGAGTCCTGCAGCCGTTGATCATCGCCGACCTTACCGGAGGCACTGGCCGGTTCAACCTCGCCCAAGGATTTGTCGGTACCGCTTCTGGCCTCGGCGCTTCGCTCAGCACGACGGTATCCGGTTTGATCGTCGGAAGGTTCGGCCTAACAGTCGGCTTCGCGTCCCTCACGATGATCGCGTTGGTCGCACTGCTCGTCGTATGGGGCTTGATGCCCGAGACGAAAAAGAAGGCTTAGCCGTTTGGGTATCGCGCGTCGGCGGGTGTAAGCAGGGTCATCGTTAGGCGCCACTTCGCATTGATCGCAGAAAGCGCGCGGCAGCCAAATGAGATGCCCAGCGAAGAAATCTGCAATATTGATTGGTCCCTCAGCATCGAATGAGCAGCAGATGAACGATGCACGATGTGGTCTTCCTCTTTGACGTCGACAATACGCTGATCGACAACGACCGGATCCAGCAGGATCTGCGTGACCATCTCGAGGGGAGCTACGGCCGCGCCGTGCGCGAGCGCTATTTAGCGATCTTTGACGAACTATGGGCCAAGCGCGGCCACGCCGAATGTATCGGCGCCCTCGAATGCTACCGCGCAGAGAAGCTGCACGATCCGACGCTCTTCCGCATGGCGAACTGGCTGCTCGACTACCCATTCGCCGAGCGCCTCAACATCGGCGCGCTCGAAGCCGTCGCGCATGTCCGGCAATGGGGTCTGCCCGTGGTCCTGTCGGATGGAGACGCCGTGTTTCAGGCACGCAAGGTCGAGCGCTCGGACCTCTGGAAGGCATTCGACAGCAGGATGTTGATCTACATTCACAAAGAAGGCGAGCTTGGCGACGTCGAACGTCTCTGTCCGGCGACGCATTATGTACTCGTTGACGACAAGCTGCGCATCCTCATGCAGTGAAGGAGCAATGGAGAGCGCGTGACGACCGTATTTCCGCGTCAAGGCCACTTTGCTCACGACATGCAGATCCTAGCTTACAGGGCTTGCAGGCCGACGGATGTAACCGTCGAGGCGGTTGCTGAAGTTGCGACGCTCGCGCGTGAGACGCTGTTCGGGAGCCAATCACCTTGAGCAGAGCGGTGAGCCGGACCCTGATCTGGATCAGCCCTATCGCGGATCAAGCCTGTACGTCGGGATGAGCGGATCGCCCGGCTGAACCTAATCCGGCATCTGCTCGACAGCGTACCCCACCCTACGATCGCATTCACACAGATCTGCTGAAGGATCCCAAATCGCAGCCCACGGGCGCAAGCGAAAATCTAGGCGCAGGCTGACGCCACAGACTGACTTGCTCACGCGCTTTCGATTGATCAGGTACGCTTCGTTTCCTCGGCTCTGCGGCGCGCTTCTACGGCATCGAGAACAGCCAATTGAGCCTGTTCGACGGCTGCGACTGCGTAATCAATGGCAAAGCTGGCGTCGACCTCGAGAAAATCTGCCCGATCCTCTGTTCGCCGGATATCCATTTTGTGTTTGGCTTGGGCGACGTACTTGGCCAGGTCACTCATGTCCGAAGTGATTTTGGCCTGAAGCTCCGCCCAGTCGCGCGATGCCCCGTCAGCAACCGTCTTCACCTGCTGGTTGATTTTCTTCACTGCAGATTGGGCCGCAACAATCGCTTGTGCCTTCCTGGCTTCGATTTTGTCTCGCGCCTCCCCTTCTGCCTGGGCAAATGCATCTTCAACATTGTGGGCGCGCCGCGACAGTTCGGCAAGTTGTTCGGATAGCGGTTTCATTGTCGCTCCTCCTGATAAACTTATACTTATTTTAACTACGGCACGCCGGTCGCGATTGACCCAGATCAAGTCTGTAAGAATGGGACCCGATTTGAGAGCATGCTGCGGAGAACGGTATTTGGGCCTCCAATATCCTGCTCAAGAGCAATCGCGACGATCGGTTCGCGAAAAGCTCGCCGGCTGATGCGTGCGGCTGGTACCGTGGTGCGGGCCCACGGTGGTGAAACGGTGGCCGACGGCGTTGCGGAGGTCCTTGCTCCCCTTCGCAACGTGAGCGGCGGTGACTGCGACGTTCCCGAAATTCCGCTCAGAAGAGAGATCGGCGCTGACATCCAGGCTCCAGAGATCGCTGACGTAACCAGCGAGGAGCTCGCGGCAACAACGGCTGTCGAGCTGGCGCGGCCGGTCGAGTCCAAGCCATCACGAAGGGACACCTGCACACCTGCACCGATGCACTGCTGCATCTTGTCCTAAAGCACGACAGCGGCCTGCGGACCAATCGCCGCCTCAGCCATGTCTTTGTGATGGATGTGCCGGGCTTTGAGCAGGTGCTGGTCGTCTCAGACGCCGCGATCAACATTGCCCCCCGATCTCGAGGCCAAGGTCGACATCACGCAGAATGCAATCGATGTCGCGCTAGCCCTCGGTATTGACAAGCCGAAGGTGGGCGTTCTGTCCGCGGTGGAGACCGTGACGCCAAAGATCCCGTCCACCTTGGACGCCGCCATCTTGGCCATGGCCGATCGCGGGCAAATCCGAGGTGCCGTGGTCGATGGGCCGCTGGCAATGGATATGCCATCGATATGGGAGCAGCAAGGACGAAGGGGATTACCTCTCTGGTCGCGGGTCATGCCGCGTCCTGATCGTGCCAAATCTCGAGGCCGGCAACATGCTTGCCAAGGAACTCGTTTTCGTGGCAAGGCCGAGGCCGCCGGTCTCATTCTCGGCTGCAGCATTCCGACAATCCTGACCAGCCGCGCCGACGGCGAAAAGGCGCGACTTGCATCCCTGCGCGATTACCGCGCTTGGCGCGCCGACGGAACCGCAACGATTCATCTCGAGCGGGCCGCCGAATAGGAATAGACCGGCTCATGCGAACCGGGAAGCTCGCGCCCTAGCTTCGCAGCTCCGCGCGACATCGTTCGGCAAAGTCACGAAGAATGTCGGATTTGACGCCAACGTCCGGTCGCTTCTCGGTGTTGAGCTCCGGAGAATAGTAGGTTTCGATGATCTGATCCATGACCCGCTCGGCCGCTTCTATCGTTCGGTCAGAGGCAAAAAGACGCAACTTGCCCATCGTCGCATAGAGTGGGACGAGATGCGAGGGATCCTGAAGCGACGTATGCTGCAAAGCGTCCACGAACGCCTTTGAAGACAAATCGATGAATTCGACGAACAGGCGTTCACGCCGAATGTCGTCTTGTGCACGCTGCCGTCTCTCGTCTTGACGGTGCTGCGTCAACCACGTGCTTGCAAGTGACGCGAGTGCCCCGATCGCCGAGCCAAACAGCGCTGAAAGCGCGGAAATATAGGCGGGATTCATACCGTCTTTTCTGCCGCGATCACCGCACCCCGATTGCCCATCATATGCGCCTTGGAATCATTCGGCTGCAACATCCGTCTTGCTTTCCGCCATCCCAGCTCCGAGCAGTTGCATGACCTTGTTCAGCCGGCGCTGCCCCTCGGCATTGAGTTTGCCGACGGTTGGGAGCGTTGTCTGGACCAGGTTGTTGAAAGAGCGGCGAGCCTCCGCATCCGGTGGCAACAGGGTCGGCAGCGCCTCGATCGCAGCGGATTCATTTACTGTCAGGATTGCCCACTGCTCACGCACAGCTGCCTTAAACTCGGACTCCGATACTTGCGGGTGTGCCAGGAGCAGCTTGCGAAGCGCCTCGAAGGTCGTCTTGTCGATTCGATGCTGGGACTTCCCGACATAAACCAAGGCTCGTGCCGCGGCATCGAGCGCCTTACCCTCGGCAATTCGTCCTTTCAGGCGACACTTCTCCTTTTCGGCAGCGGCCAGGACAGACGGCAACAGCCCGGGTCGCTGACGGGGCGGCCCGTTTTTTTGAGAGATCCCGCAAGCCGCCTGTACCAGAGGCGAGCCGTATACCGTGTGGAAGCTGCGCTCGACCTGCTCGTCCCGCACATCGCGGAAAATGTTGAGCGCCTGGATCATTGCTTTGGAGTATTGCTGCTGGATCGCGATGAAAGGATTGTCGGCCGAGGCGGGGCTACGCTCCGCCCGTACTTGATCGGCGATCGGGGAAACTGCTCGCATCATCGGATTTCTATCGGACAAGAAAGAATAGCCGAGGCGCAACGGGTTCAGATCAAGGACAGCCCGGGCGAGCTGGGGGCAGCTTACCATTTTGATCCAAGGCTGCACGAAGGTCTGATACACGGCGTTGTTGAGGTCTGAAACTCGAGCCACGGCTGCGAACTCGCGCTCGTCCTGTAGCGAATTGCAACCCAGCGCGCGAATGTCGTCCAGCCCACGTTCCTCGATGACCAGATCGAAATCGCTCTCGGTTCCCGGCCTGTCGGTGATCACGATCTCGTACAGCCCGGGCGGCATCGCGTCGATAAGCTCCATATTGTTGATGAACTCAGCATGATCCTTCGCGGCCACTTTGGTGCCGACAAAGATGGCCAAATGACCAGCCTTGGCGTCGATCGTGTAGAAAATCCGCTGCCCACATTCTCGAATCTCATCGACGCTTTGGTAGTTGTCGAGGATCCAGTCCAGAGCCTGCTGCGGCGGCGTTATGTTGTCCCCGTGCGAACAGAAGCACACGATCGGAGTCTTGATCTCCCGGATATCGAGGCGAATGCCGTCGCTGGTGACGATCTGACCGGTCGAGAACTTATTGCCGATAAAGAGATTGTCCACCATCCACTGCATTTCTTCGCCGCGTAGCAGCACAAAATCACCCCACCACCGTTCAAATTGCAAATACCGGCTTCCCTCGTGGTCCGGATCAGCCCAGACGTTGTACTGCTTGGTCCATAACGTATTCGCCGGGTTGAGATTATCGAAGTTGCCGACCAGCCAGGCCGCATCAAACATGCCGTTGCCCATATCACTCGTCATGCGATCGAGCCATGATCCGCCGTACCATCCGCCCAGATAACGCATGGCGCTCTTGCCGTGGACACCCCCCCAGTAAGAGAGCGGCGTGCCCGCAAGCACGATTGGTCCGACCAGATCGGGGCGCACGCATGCGGCCAGCATTGCGTGCCAACCGGCCTGGCAGTTGCCGAACACGAACGGCTTCCCGAGAGCCTTCGGATGCAGTTCAGCGACCTTCTCGATGAAAACGGTATGTGCTCGCGCGACATCTTCAATCCGCTGGCCTTCCACCGGCGAGGCCGTAAAGCCGGCAAAGTAGACGGCGTGCCCGGCCCTGAATGCTTCGCCGATCTCGCTCAATTGCTTGAAGCCGCCGATGCCTGGTCCCTGCCCAGCGCGCGGATCTATGACGTAGACGGGACGCTTCCGCTGATCGATCTCGGCCCCCTCCGGCGGAATGATGCGGACAAGCGAGTAGTTGACAGGACGAGGCAATTCGTCGCCTCGCATCACCAACTCGCTGTCATAAATTAGAACGGAAGTCACACCGTGAGCCAACATCGCTTCGTGCTGGTTGCCGCGTCGGCGTAGGATGTCCAGGAACAAAACCGATCTCTGCCAAAAATCCCGGGCATACTCCGTAAAAGCAGTTGACGGAACCGCTTTCTCCCAAACCCGCATGTGCTCACTGAGTTTATTCAGACCGCTTGGCGCCGCCTCGCGTATCTCGCTCGACAACTCCTCCAGCACTCGCGGCGGCCTCAGGACTTGAAGCGGGCTCCCATCGGTCATGGCTTCGGTCATTGCGTCCTCCTTCTGCTGCTCGCGGAGTCCTGAACACGTGAGCACTTAGCTTGCGCTCGGATATCGCCTGGCCAGCGGCGCCTCGACCGCCCGTAAGCAGACCAGCTGAGTAATGTTCAATTTACTTCCGTGCTGGCCACCGACTTTGATTGAGATCAATCGATCACCTGCCCGACCTGTCATTATGGTCGCGGACTCCCGTCCTAGAGGTCGAAAGATCGTTTAGTGAAAGACGTGCTTACCTGTCGTCATAAGGGGAGAACCATCGTGCCCGCAGATTCTGACTCGTCGCCGCATTTCAAGCGGCTACAACAGAGGCATTTGACCGCGCGGCAGCAGCACCCGGTGCCTTCTGCGCATAAGCGTTCACAATTGGTGAGGTTTGTGAGCGCTGCTTTGCGGAGACCGGCGCTAACTTCCCTTGCTCTGCTAGCGATTGCATCGGTGCCAGGCGCATCGGACAATTCCCTGTTTATCGCCGGTGCTCTTGCCCAAGCGAAGCCGCCGGAAGCAATCGAAAAGGCCAAGAAAGCCGTCGAAACGCTGATCAATCATTTGCGTGGCCGCGATATGCCCGAGGGAATCGTGAAAACGAACGGGCGCATCGAAGCAACACAAGTGGACGTCGCGGCAAAATATCCAGGCCGGCTGGCAACGCTGACCGTTGATGAGGGCGATGAGGTCACTGCCGGACAGATGGTCGCCACCATCTCGTCACCGGAAACCGAAGCCCAGCTGCGCTCCGCGCAGGCCCAGGTGCTCAAAGCGAAACAGGCCTACGCCGAAGCGGTCGCGCTCATCGCGCAGCGCAACAGCGATTTGACCTTCGCCAGGACCGACTACGAGCGTGGAAAGACTTTACTGCAAAGCGGGAATATCGCGCAACAGGTTGTCGATCAGCGGCGCAACAAATTCGAAGCAGCGGATGCCGGCTATACTGCTGCGCTTGCCCAGCGTGACGAGGCCGACGCTTCGATCAAATCGGCCGAAGCCGACGTCGAGCGACTGCAATCGATTCTGGTGGATCTTGCCTTGGTCTCGCCAAGGAGCGGACGCGTGCAATATCGGCTTGCCCGCGCCGGAGAAGTGATCTCCGCCGGCCAACGGATTCTGACCATCCTGGATCTCAACGACGTTTACATGACGATCTACTTGCCGGCGGAACAGGCCGGCCGACTTACCATCGGCGACGAGGCGAGAACCATTCTCGATCCGGTCCCCCAATACGTCCTTCCCAACACTGTGAGCTTTGTAGCAACCGAAGCCCAGTTCACCCCCAAGAGCGTTGAGACGTCCGAGGAGCGAGAGAAGCTGATGTTTCGCGTCAAGCTCCAGGGCGACCCCAAGGTGCTGGATCAATATCACAGGTTTGTAAAAACTGGTGTGCGCGGTCTCGCCTTCGTGCGCACCGATCCGAAGATCGCTTGGCCCCAAGAGCTCGAGGTTAAGCTTCCGCAATGACGGATACCGTTGTCGCCAACATCCAGCAGATCACGCACCGGTACGGCAAGACGCTCGCGCTGAACGATCTCTCGCTCGATATTCCTGCCCGGTGTATGGCGGGATTGATCGGCCCCGACGGCGTCGGCAAGTCCACCTTGCTCGCCCTCATTTCTGGCGTGCGCAAAATTCAAACCGGCAAAGTCACAGTGCTCGACGGAAACATGGCAGATGAGCACCACCTCAGGTCGAGTTACGGCCGCATAGCCTATATGCCGCAAGGATTGGGCCGCAATCTCTATCCGACGCTCAGCGTTTTCGACAACATCGATTTCTTTGGTCGCCTGTTTGGCCAGGGCGGAGCCGAGCGCCGCACGCGCATCGACGAGTTGCTGAAGGCCACTGGTCTGGACCCGTTCGGAGATCGGCCTTGCGGAAAACTATCGGGCGGCATGAAACAGAAGGTCAGCCTCTGCTGCTCGCTGATGCACGATCCCGATCTGCTTGTTCTTGATGAGCCTACCACAGGCGTCGATCCGCTCTCGCGTCGACAGTTCTGGGAGCTGATCGATTCCATCCGCGTACGCCGCCCGCAAATGAGCGTGATCGTCGCAACAGCGTACATGGACGAGGCGAGCCGCTTCGATTGGCTGGCCGCGATGGATGATGGTAAGGTCATCGCGCACGGCGCGCCGAAGGAGATCCTCCAAAAGGCCAACAAGACCTCGCTCGATGACGCGTTCATCGCACTGCTTCCACCGGAAAAGCGCGGTCAGCATCAGGAGGTCATCGTGCCGCCGCGCGCCGAGAGCGACGACAAGACGGCGGCGATCGAGACGGATGGGCTGACCCGCCGGTTCGGCGATTTCGTTGCAGTAGACCATGTGAGCATACGCATCGGACGCGGCGAGATTTTCGGCTTCCTCGGCTCGAACGGCTGCGGAAAAACCACCACGATGAAGATGATGACGGGCTTGCTCCCGGTCACCGAAGGCTCTGCCAAATTATTCGGCAAACCGATGGCCGCCGATGACATGGAATCTCGTCAGAACGTCGGCTACATGTCGCAGGCTTTCTCGCTCTACAGCGAGCTAACCGTGCGGCAGAACCTGGAGCTTCACGCGCACCTTTATCATCTCCCTACGAATGAGATCGAAGCTCGATTGACCGAGCTGCTGGAGAAATATGATCTGAAGGATGTGGCGGACGCGAAGCCTGAAAGCCTGCCGCTTGGTGTCAAGCAGCGACTGCAGCTCGCGGTCGCCGTGCTGCACCGGCCGCCCATGCTCATTCTCGACGAACCTACTTCGGGGGTTGACCCCGTGGCGCGCGATGCGTTCTGGCGCACGCTGATCGATCTCTCCCGCAATGATGGCGTCACGATCTTTCTGTCGACCCACTTCATGAACGAAGCCGATCGCTGCGACCGTATCTCGCTGATGCATCAAGGTCGGGTGCTCGCGGTGGGCGTGCCGAAAGAACTCGTCAAGGAGCGAGGCAGCGCTTCCCTCGAGGATGCCTTCATCTCGTATTTGGAGGAGGCCGGCGGAGCCGGCAAGGACAAGAAGTCCGAACCGCCCGAACCGGCAACCGCGCCAGCCGAGAGGGTTGAACCGCCCAAGCCGACGGCATCAGCTCAAGCCATGACATCCCGCTCGTCCAGACGGTTTGATCCGGGACGACTGTGGGCCTACGCCCGCCGAGAAACGATGGAGCTCTTGCGCGATCCTTTCCGGCTGGCGTTCGCCTTCATCGGCCCCGTCGTCATGATGTTTGCCATGGGCTATGGCATCACATTCGACGTCGAGAACCTGAAATATGCGGCCTTCGACCAGGACCGCACGCCGGAAAGCAGGCGGCTACTCGAAAGCTTCTCCGGCTCACGCTATTTCACCGAACGGCCGCCGATCGAGTCCACAGCCCAACTCGAGCGACGCATGCAGAGCGGAGAACTCGCTGTCGCGGTCGAAATTCCGGCGGGCTTCGGCCGGGATCTGGCAAACCTGCGCTCACCCGAGGTCGCCTTCTGGATAGACGGTGCCATGCCGTTCCGCGGCGAAACTGCCAAAGGCTACGTCAACGGACTGTTGCTGCGTTTTGAGCAGGATCTGATTACAGAGCGCTTTGGCCCCAACGTGCCGTCCAATGTCTATCTCGGAAGGGTCAATCTTGAAAACCGCTTCCGCTATAACCAAGCTTTCAAGAGTGTTTTCTCCATGGTTCCAAGCGTGGTCGTGATCATGCTGATCCTGATCCCTGCCATCATGGCAACCATCGGTGTCGTCCGCGAGGTGGAGACCGGTTCGATCGCCAATTTCCGCTCTACCCCCATCAGCAAGCTGGAATTCCTCATGGGCAAGCTATTCCCCTACGTCGTCGTCGGGATGCTGACGTTCCTTCTCCTGATCCTGATGGCGCTCACGGTTTTCCACGTTCCAGTCAAAGGATCATTCGGAGCGCTTGCGGTCGGAGCTTTGCTTTACGTTTTCTCGACTTGCGGGTTCGGGCAGCTTGTCTCGACCTTCACAAAGACCCAGGTCGCGGCTGTGTTCGCGACCACAGTTCTCTCCATCATCCCCACCGTCAATTTTTCAGGTCTGCTCGTACCCGTGTCCTCCCTCACCGGGCCGGGGAGGATTATTGGCCTGATGTTCCCGGCGGCCTGGTTTCAGCCGATCAGCGTCGGGACATTCACCAAGGGACTCACCTATTCTGATCTCGGGTTCAACGCGTTCGTCCTTGCGCTGTTTGCCCTCGGCTATTTTACCGCCGCTCACATGTTCCTGCGGAAACAGGAGAGCTAAAGATGTCGGCAAGCCAGGCATCCGATCCCATCGAAGAGGCGGCGCAGCATGAGTTGACGAAGCGGCGGGGCCACGATCGGCTCTCCAGGTTGCGGCTGCATCTCGCCAACATCTATCGACTCATGATCAAGGAGCTGCGCAGCTTCCGCTCCGACCCGATCATGATGCTGCTTGTTGCCTATTCATTCACCGTCGCGATTTACGCCGCCGCCACCGGCGCGTCGACCGAAGCAACCAACCTTTCCATTGGCATCGTCGATGAAGACCGTTCCGATCTGTCGCGTGCCATTGCCGATGGCCTCACGCCGCCTACATTCAAGCAGGTGATACAACTGGCGCCGAGCGAAATCGACACGGCGATGAACGCGCAACGTGTTCTCTTCATTATTGAAATTCCAACAAACTTTGAGTCGGATATTCTGTCGGGACGTGAGCCTACCGTTGAGATCGACGTCGATGCCACCGCGGCGGCTCAGGCCTTCAACGGCATGACTTACATCCAGAACGTGATCGTCACCTATGTCACTGACTTCATTACACGACGGGAAGGAGTGACTGCTGCTCCAGCCAAAGCTGTGACGAAAGTCAAATTCAATCCAAATTTGAAGTCGAGCTGGTTCACCTCGGTAATGCAGATCATCAGCAACCTCACCATGATCACCGTGATGCTGACGGGCGCTGCGCTCATTCGCGAGCGCGAGCAGGGTACGGTAGAGCACCTGCTTGTGATGCCGGTGGTTCCGGCCGAGATCATGCTTGCGAAGATCCTGGCCAATGGCATCGTCATCGTGGTTTCCGCAGGCCTATCGCTGCTGTTTGTGGTGCAGTGGTGGCTCCAGGTCCCAATCACGGGATCGATTCTGCTGTTTCTGGGCGGCGCATGCTTCTATGTGTTCACGGTCGCGGCACTTGGTATCGCACTCGGCACTATAGCCTCGACGATGGCCCAGTTCGGGCTGCTGTCGATTCCGGTGCTGCTGGTCATGATGCTGCTATCCGGTTCAACGACACCGCTGGAGAGCATGCCAGTCTGGCTGAAGTACCTTATGCTGATCATTAGCCCGACCCCGCATTTTGTGATTTTCGCGCAGGACGTGATTTACCGCGGCGCCGATGCCTCGATCGTGTGGCCGGAGCTCGTCGCGATGACGGTTATTGGGAGTGTGTTTTTTGGTGTCGCCTTGTACCGCTTCCGCCGCGTCATTTTCAGCGGCTAACAAGGCTCCCGACCACTTGGCGTCACGACACTTTGGAAACTCCGATCTTGGTTCGCCGCCGCGGTCGGCGCAAAGGGCATCTCCTCGCCTTCTTCTTTCGCCAGGAGCCGAAGCATCTCCACACCAAATTCTCCTTCCTGAGGTGACGTAATGTACTTTATCTCTGCATACTGACTTTGAAGCGCTTCAGCAAGCGCAAGGGCCTCCCTGGCTGTCATCGCATCAGTTGCTGAGAGAGAACGTGTGTGCCTGCTTACGAAAACAATAGTGTACAGCATCTCATATACCCCTTCCGTGTGCAGGGTCTTGCAGTGCACCTTGAACGGG
>JAEWFG010000334.1 GCA_023388935.1 Pseudomonadota bacterium
TCGGCGCAGACCAAGGCCACCAAGAAGGTCGCCGGCAAGATCAAGGGCGAGCTCGCGCAGTACCGCGAAATGGCGGCGTTCGCGCAGTTCGGCTCCGACCTCGACGCTTCGACCCAGCGCCTGCTCAACCGCGGCTCGCGCCTGACCGAACTCCTGAAGCAGCCGCAATTCTCGCCGCTGAAGATGGAAGAGCAGGTCTGCGTGATCTGGGCCGGCACCAACGGCTATCTCGATCCGCTCCCGCTCAACAAGGTGCGCGCGTTCGAGGACGGTCTGTTGTCGCTGCTGCGCGGCAAGAACGCCGATATTCTCAACGCGATCCGCGACAGCCGCGACCTCTCGGACGACACCGCTGCCAAGCTGAAGTCGGTGGTCGAGAGCTACGCCAAGAGCTTCGCCTGATTGCTGCATGGCCGGGTCCTCCGGCCATGACCGCTTCGCGAGAGGCAAAACAATAGCAGGCATGCCCGGCGCACGGCCGGGCATTGCGATAGGGATAGGCTAGCGGTTCGATATTGCGTCGAACCGCCGGGGTGAACGAAGAATGGCGTCACTTAAAGACATGCGCGTCCGCATCGCCTCCACCAAGGCGACGCAGAAGATCACTAAGGCGATGCAGATGGTCGCGGCGTCCAGATTGCGCCGCGCCCAGACCGCGGCCGAGGCGGCGCGGCCCTATGCCGACAAGATGGCTGCGGTGATCTCCAACATCGCCAGTGCCGCTGCGGGCTCGCCCGGCGCGCCGGCGCTGCTCTCCGGTACCGGCAAGGACCAGGTTCACCTGCTGCTGGTCTGCACCGGCGAGCGCGGTCTGTCCGGCGCCTTCAATTCTTCGATCGTGCGTCTCGCCCGCGAACACGCGCAGGCGCTGATCGCGCAGGGCAAGGAAGTCAAATTCTTCTGCGTCGGCCGCAAGGGCTATGAGCAGCTCCGCCGTCTGTTCGAGAGGCAGATCGTCGAGCATCTCGACCTGCGCAGCGTTCGCCAGCTCGGCTTCGTCAACGCCGAGGACATCGCCAAGAAGGTGCTGGCCCGTTTCGACAACGGCGAGTTCGACGTCTGCACGCTGTTCTACGCGCAGTTCAAGTCGGTGATTGCCCAGATCCCGACCGCGCAGCAGATCATTCCGCTGACCGTGGAAGAAAAGGCGCCGAACGCGCCGTCGACGTCCTACGAATATGAGCCGGAGGAGGACGAACTTCTTTCCCGCCTTTTGCCGCGCAATGTTGCGGTGCAGGTCTTCCGCGCGCTCCTGGAAAACAACGCCTCGTTCTACGGCGCGCAGATGAGTTCGATGGACAACGCCACCCGCAACGCCGGCGAAATGATCCGCAAGCAAACCCAGATCTACAACCGAACCCGTCAAGCCCAGATCACCAAGGAGCTGATCGAGATCATCTCCGGCGCCGAGGCGGTCTGACGCACGAGCCAATCGACGGTCGTTCAAGTAAAGAATTTCGAAGGAGAGCTAATCATGGCCACAGCAGCTAAACAGATCGGTCGCGTCACCCAGGTCATGGGCGCTGTCGTCGACGTGCAGTTCGAGGGCCACCTCCCGGCCATTCTCAATTCGCTGGAAACCAAGAACGGCAACATCCGCCTCGTGCTGGAAGTTGCGCAGCATCTCGGTGAGTCCACCGTGCGCACGATTGCGATGGACGTGACCGAAGGTCTGGTGCGCGGCCAGGAAGTGACCGACACCGGCCAGCCGATTGCAGTTCCGGTGGGCGACGGCACGCTCGGTCGCATCATGAACGTGATCGGCGAGCCGATCGACGAAGCCGGCCCGATCAAGTCCGAAGGCCTGCGCGCCATCCACCAGGAAGCGCCGAGCTACACCGACCAGTCGACCGAAGCCGAGATCCTCGTCACCGGCATCAAGGTCGTCGACCTTCTTGCTCCGTATGCGAAGGGTGGCAAGATCGGCCTGTTCGGCGGCGCCGGTGTCGGCAAGACCGTGCTGATTCAGGAGCTGATCAACAACGTCGCGAAGGCGCACGGCGGCTACTCCGTGTTCGCAGGCGTGGGCGAGCGTACCCGCGAGGGCAACGACCTCTATCACGAGTTCATCGAGTCCAAGGTCAATGCCGATCCGCACAATCCGGATCCGAGCGTGAAGTCGAAGTGCGCGCTGGTGTTCGGTCAGATGAACGAGCCGCCGGGCGCCCGCGCCCGCGTCGGCCTCACCGGTCTGACCGTCGCCGAGCACTTCCGCGACCAGGGCCAGGACGTGCTGTTCTTCGTCGACAACATCTTCCGCTTCACCCAGGCCGGCTCGGAAGTGTCGGCGCTGCTCGGCCGTATTCCTTCGGCGGTGGGTTATCAGCCGACGCTCGCCACCGACATGGGCGCGCTCCAGGAGCGCATCACCACCACGCAGAAGGGCTCGATCACCTCGGTGCAGGCCATCTACGTTCCGGCCGACGACTTGACCGACCCGGCGCCCGCGACCTCGTTCGCGCACTTGGACGCCACCACCGTGCTGTCGCGCGCGATCTCGGAAAAGGGCATCTACCCCGCGGTGGACCCGCTCGACTCCACCTCGCGCATGCTCTCGCCGCTCGTCGTCGGTCAGGAGCACTATGACACTGCGCGCCAGGTCCAGCAGGTGCTCCAGCGCTACAAGTCGCTCCAGGACATCATCGCCATTCTCGGCATGGACGAGCTTTCGGAAGAGGACAAGCTGACCGTGGCGCGCGCCCGCAAGATCGAGCGCTTCCTGTCGCAGCCGTTCCACGTCGCCGAAGTCTTCACCGGCTCGCCCGGCAAGTTCGTCGACCTCGCGGACACCATCAAGGGCTTCCGCGGCCTCTGCGAAGGCAAGTATGACCACCTGCCGGAAGCCGCCTTCTACATGGTCGGCACCATCGAAGAGGCGGTCGAGAAGGGCAAGAAGCTCGCCGCTGAAGCGGCCTAAGCAGCGAATGGCGAGTAGGGAGTAGCGAATAGTCGTTACTCCCGCTCCATTCGCTATTCGCTACTCACTATTCGCAGGTTTCTCATGGCCACCTTCCACTTTGATCTCGTCTCTCCGGAACGGCTCGCATTCTCGGGCGAGGTCGACCAGGTCGACGTTCCCGGCTGGGAAGGCGATTTCGGCGTGCTCGCCGGGCATGCCCCCGTCGTGGCTGCGATGCGGCCGGGCATCCTCACGATCATCACTGGCGGTCAGAAGCAGAAGGTCATCGTGCTCGGAGGGCTCGCGGAAGTTTCCGACGATCGCCTCACGGTGCTCGCGGACGTCGCCACGTCGATCGAGGAGCTTGATCGGGCGCAGTTCGCCGACCAGATCGCGGAAATGCAGGAAAAACTGTCCGAGAAGGAAGGTTACGAGCTCGATCTCGCGATCACCCGCCTCGACAACTTCAAGAAGATCCAGCACGAGCTCAACACGACGGCGATGCATTAGCCGCCGCGTAGCACCGGTCTCTCGAAGAATCGCAATAAAATCAGCGCTCGCCACGACCGTGGCGGGCGCTGAAACTTTTTTGCACCGCTGGTGCGCGCTCTTGCCGATTTGCCCCGACGTCTCATATCAGTTACTTCGCAACGACCACAGCGCATTGCGCCGGCCATCGTCGGCTACTTTGCATGGGGTTGTTTTCGACATTTAGTTTGCGAAGGGCGCAAACTGCTGCGCGACGGCGCGATAGACGTTGCGGCGGAACGGCACCACGAGATCGGCGACTCGGTCGAGACGCTCCCAGCGCCAAGCATCGAATTCCGCGGGCTGTTCGTTGCGCGGCGTCAGCGGATCGATCTCGTCATCCATGCCGGTGAAGCGCAGCGCGAACCATTTCTGCCGCTGGCCGCGGAATTTCGCCAGCCGATGAGTCTGCGGTCCGTCGTAAGGAGGAAATTCGTAGGTGAACCAGTCGGTCTCGCCGAGATAGTCCGCGCTGGTGACGTTGGTCTCCTCCCAGAGCTCGCGCATCGCGGCATCGCGCAAATTCTCGCCTTCGTCGACGCCGCCCTGCGGCATCTGCCAGTCGTGGCCCGGCAGGATGATCTCGGGTCCATCGCTCTTGAAGCGGTGGCCGATCAGGACACGGCCGTCGGCATTGAAGAGGGCGATCCCGACATTGGGACGGTAGGGCTTTTGGTCGGTCATCTCAGTCATTCCGGCGCGCGCAAGGCGCGAGCAATCCATAACCACAGGCGGTCGTTCGTTCAAAGCTCGAGGTTGCTGCTCTCCGCGCAACTTCTCCCTGGGGGTGACGAGTGGAGAATGGGGACGGAAGCGCGCTATTCATCCGCCAGAGCGGAAAATTCCTTCACCACGCGCTCATAGACCGGCCGCTTGAACGGGATGATCAGCTCGGTCAAATTCTTCATCGGCTCCCAGCGCCAGCTCACGAACTCGGCCTTGTGGCCGCCGCCGCCGGGCTTTTCGACATTGATCTCGCTGTCCTTGCCGGTGAAGCGCGCTGCGAACCATTTCTGGCGCTGGCCGCGATAGCGGCCCTTCCAGGCGCGCCCCGCAACCGTGCGCGGAATGTCGTAGATCAGCCAGTCCGGGACCTCGCCGAGTCGCTCGACCGAGCGCACGCTGGTCTCTTCATAGAGCTCTCGCTTGGCCGCGTCCCAGGTGTCCTCGCCGGGATCGACGCCGCCTTGCGGCATCTGCCAGACATGGGCGTTGTCGACATGTTCGATGCCACCGGCGCGGCGGCCGATGAATACCAGTCCCTTCGTGTTGATCAGCATCACACCGACGCAGGTCCGGTAGGGCAGATCCTCGTAGCGCGCCATTCCGCCAAACCTCTCGCGTGCTTTGCGGCAGGCATGTCGGCCCCGCCGGACCCGTGCCGCACCAATTCGTTGATTTAGCTGGATTTTGATTTGAGCATCGCGGTTGTCAATGGCACCAAAAGGATACCCCGGTCGCCCAATGTCTTCGTCCAGGCGCCGATGCGCTCGATCGAGACGGGGAGGGCGGAGGCGGTGCCGACGGCCGCGCCGCGCTCGCGCGCCGCCGATTCGAGCTTGTTCAGCGCGCGGTCGATCTCGGCCGGGGTCGGCACTACGTCGATCGCGATGTCACCCTTGCCGAACGGCATCGCCTGGCTCGCCGCGGCCTGGGACGCGACGCTGCGGGGCGAGGAGCCGTCGTCGAAGAAGCCGAGACCGCGCTTGGCCGCCTCGCGGATGATCGGCAGCATCGCCGCGTCGGTCGCCACGAAGCGGGCGCCCATGAAATTGGTGATGCCGGCATAGCCCTGCATCCGGCTCAAGTGCCAGTACAGGCGGTCCATGTTCTGGTCGGTGCCGAGCGAAGTCAGAAGCGTCTGCGGTCCCGGATCGTTGTCGGGGAAGTCGTAGGGTTCCATCGGGATCTGGAGGAAGATCTCGTGGCGCTGGGCGCGGGCCCGCTCGGCGAGCTTGCCGGGATCGGTGCCATAGGGCGTGAAGGCCAATGTCACCGCGGGCGGCAGTTTCATGATCGCGTCGGCGGTTTTGGCGGCGCCGACGCCAAGGCCACCGATCACGATCGCGACCACCGGCATGTTGGCGGCCTTGGCGCGGTCGGCGTCTGCCGCATAGACGTTGAACGGCTTCAACCCGTCGGAGACCACGGGGATCATGCCGTAGCGCGACTTCTCGAGAAGCTTCGGATCGATTCCGGCCATGACGGGCGGTGCGGAGGTCGCTGCTTCGCCCATATCCGCTGCATCGCGGCTGCCGATCACGACGTCGTGGCGCGCACCCGTGGAGCCGTCGATCATCGTGACGGTCTTCTGATCGCCCGGGGCCGCCTGCTTCTGCGCCTCCTTGGTTTCGCGCGTGCTCTCCTGGCCCTCGCTGGAGGCGGCCGGCTTCTCGTCCGTGGCTTTGGGCTCGCGGATCGCGATCCGCGTCATCGGCTCGCCGCCGAGCGGATCCTTGTTGAAGATGGCGAAGCCGGCAAAGACGACCAGGAACAGGCCGAGCAGGACGGCGAGTGCCTGCATGGCGGTGAACGGCAGCCGCAGCCGGCGTTTCCGCCGCGGCGTGTCCTGTCCGAGCGGGGCGCTCAGATCATCGGCCGTTTCAGTCATGCGCGATCCCGAATCACTCACGCCGACGATACCACGCCGAGGTCAAGCGGCGGCAGGCCGGGATAGGCCGGGGACAGGCAGAGTTTGACGCAAAAAGGGCGGCTCCCGGAGCCGCCCTTGTCGAGAGATCGCTTGATCTGGCGTCTTAGTTCGCCGCCTTGGGCTTATCGGTCGTCGCACCCTTGTTGTCGCCGCCCGGCGTCGGCGCCGCGGAGGCGCTGTTCTTGATGCCGTGGAGCAGGTCGTCGGCGAGCTTGAGCGCCTTGTCGTCCTTGGCATCCGGCGGGACGTAGGACTGCGAGCCGGTCTTCTCGTCGCCATCGTTCTTCAGATGGCCACGCAGCGAAGCCTCGCCCTTGGTGTCGGTGCGCGACTTCAGCTCATCCGGCACGTCCTGAAGCACTTCGATGTCGGGCACGATGCCCTTGGCCTGGATCGACTTGCCCGACGGCGTGTAGTAGCGCGCCGTGGTGAGACGCAGCGCGCCGTTGCCCGAGCCGAGCGGAATGATGGTCTGCACCGAGCCCTTACCGAACGAGCGCGTGCCGACGATGGTCGCGCGCTTGTGGTCCTGCAGCGCACCGGCGACGATCTCGGACGCCGAGGCCGAGCCGCCGTTGATCAGCACGATGACCGGCTTGCCCTTGGTCAGGTCGCCCGCATGTGCGGTACGGCGCTGGGTTTCCTCGGCGTTGCGGCCACGGGTCGACACGATCTCGCCCTTCTCCAGGAAGGCGTCCGAGACGGTGACCGCCTCCTCGAGCAGGCCGCCGGGATTGTTGCGGAGGTCGATGATGTAGCCCTTCAGCTTGTCGCCGATCTGATTCGAGAGGCTGGCGACCTCGCGCTTCAGGCCTTCGGTGGTCTGCTCGTTGAAGGTGGTGATGCGGATATAGGCGATGTCGTCGGCCTCGATGCGGGCGCGCACCGAGCGGACGCGGATGTTGTCGCGCACCAAGGTGACGTCGATCGGATTGTCCTGACCCTTGCGGACGATCTTGAGCTTGATCTTGGTGTTGACAGGGCCGCGCATCTTCTCGACCGCCTGGTTCAGGGTCAGGCCCTGCACCGCTTCGTCGTCGAGATTGGTGATGATGTCGTTGGCCATGATGCCGGCACGCGAGGCCGGCGTGTCGTCGATCGGCGAGACCACCTTGATCAGGCCGTCTTCCATCGTGACTTCGATGCCGAGGCCGCCGAACTCGCCGCGGGTCTGCACCTGCATGTCGCGGAAGCTCTTGGCGTCCATGTAGCTCGAATGCGGATCGAGGCCCGTGAGCATGCCGCTGATGGCGGATTCGATCAGCTTGGTGTCGTCGGGCTTCTCGACATAGTCGGAGCGCACCCGCTCGAAGACGTCGCCGAACAGATTGAGCTGGCGATAGGTGTCCGCGGTGGCGGCGCGCGCGCTGGAGCCCATGAAGACCGCGCGCGGCTGGGTCACGAACAGCGTCAGCGCCGCGCCGGTGGCCGCACTGAGGAGGATAACTGAAGTCTTGCGCATCATCCGCGAACCTTCTCGCCTTCATTTGCGGCCCACCATGGGCCTGGATCGATTGGAG
>JAEWFG010000261.1 GCA_023388935.1 Pseudomonadota bacterium
TGCATCGGGAACGTTCCCATGTCCTCGTCGGGATAGTCGGCCAGCAACTCCCGGGCCTGCACGTGGCGATCGTTCATCAATCGGACGGTGTCGTTGACCGGACCGATCGTGACCTCGGCCGCTTCAAAGAAGGTCACATTGTCCTCGACAGTCCGCGTCGCAATGAAGTCGCCGATGATCCTGTCCAGCTCGACGACATGGATAAGCCGCTGCTCGTTGGTCTTGAACCGCGGATCTTCGCAAAGCTCGGGGCGGCCGATCGAACGCAGCACCCGCATCGCCATCCCTTGCGTGGACGCCGACAGGCAAACCCAACCGCCATCGAGCGTACGGTAGACATTCCGCGGCACCGAACCGCTCGAGCGGCTGCCGCTGCGCGGCTTGACCACGCCGGTCAAACGATAATTTGCCGCCTGAGGACCGAGCGAGTTGACGATCGGGTCGAGTAGCGGCAGATCGATCACCTGTCCCTTTCCGCCGTTGATCTCGACTTCGCGCAACGCCGCCATCGCCGCGAACGCTCCGGTGAGGCCGGACAATGCGTCGGCCAGATACATCGGCGGCAACACCGGCTCGCGATCAGGAAAGCCGTTCATCTCGGCGAAGCCGGAAAAGCCTTCCACCAGCGTCCCGAAGCCGGGCCGGCGATGATAGGGGCCTGTCTGCCCCCATCCCGATATACGAACGATCACGAGTTTGGGCTCGAGCCGCAGCAGTTCTTCGGGAGGAAGGCCCATCTGCTCGAGTGTACCGGGGCGGAAGCTCTCGATCAGCATCGCCGCACCTGGAATGAGCTTGCGGATCAGCGGCACCGCATCGTCGTGACGAAATTCAAGGCAGATGCTGCGCTTGTTGCGCGAGTGTATTTTCCAGTTCGTCTCAACGCCTTTGGTACGCCAGCCGCGAAGAGTGTCGCCTTCGCGCGGTTCCACCTTGATGACGTCCGCGCCGAAGTCGGCGAGATGCTGCGTGAGCAAATTGCCTGCGACCAGCCTGGAAAGGTCGATGACGCGGAGCCCTGTCAACGGGCCGCGGACACCGGGCGTATAGTCAGCCTGATGCAGTCCGCTTTCGGGTGAAGTAGCGTCAGTGGGATTTGCCATGGTTCCGTTCTGTAAACAGGATGCCGCCGGTTACAGGCAGCCACAGGCGCAACTGGCGGTCAGTCGTTGCATCCTGGGTTTCAATGCGGATCTGATTTCCGCCGACGCTCAATCCGATTTGCCAACGGCCGCCGACGTAGGAATGGCTGACCACGTCCGCTTCAATGATCGAACCTCCGATCGCCTGATCATTGATCGCCTGATCATTGGCCGCCGCCAGGTGCATCTGCTCGGGACGGTAGGCAAACGTGACCTTGTCGCCCAGCGATGGACGTTTGTCGGACTTGATCAGAACGCGCTGACCGTCAGCGAGACTGACCAGCGTCTGTCCATCACCATCAGGCGCCCCGATCACGTCGCCGCTCAGAAAATTCGTTGTTCCGATGAAGTCGGCGACGAAACTGTCTGCCGGCCGAGTGTAGATTTCCTGGGGCGAGCCGATCTGGCTGATACGGCCGCCATTCATGACCACGATGCGGTCGGACAGGGCCAATGCCTCAACCTGGTCGTGCGTCACGTAGATTGTCGTCAAGCCGAGCCGCGTGCGCAGTTCAGCGAGCCAGGTACGGGCACGGTCGCGCAGCTTTGCGTCGAGATTCGACAGGGGTTCGTCGAGCAGGAGGATTTCGGGCTGGTAGACCAGTGTTCGCGCGAGCGCGACACGTTGCTGCTGGCCGCCCGAGAGTTGATGCGGATAGCGATCCTGAAAGCGCTCCATCTCGACGAGAGCGAGACTCTCCTCGACGCGGCGCTTGCAGTCGGCGGTCGAAACTTTACGCAGCTTGAGCGGGAACACGACGTTGTCGTAGACCGTCATGTGCGGCCATAGCGCGTAGCTCTGGAACACTAAGCCGCAATGGCGGGATTCCGGCGGCAGGAAGATTCCCTTTTCGCCATCGAAATAGGTCTTGTCGCCGACGCGGATGCGTCCGCTCGTCGGTTGATCCAGTCCGGCAATTGCGCCGAGCGTCGTGGACTTGCCGCACCCCGACGGCCCCAGTAGCGTGACGAACTCACCGTCCGCGACGTGGATGTTGACGTCATCGATCGCTTTGACCGGTCCGAACCGCTTATGCAGGTTCTCGATCAACAACTCAGCCATAAAGCTTCACTCCGAGAAAAACGCGCGCCGCCGTGACACAGACGCCGATCACCAGGATCTGTACCGTCGCCAGCGCAGACACCAGGCCGACCTCGCCCTGCGTCCAGGCTTGTAGCAGCGTGGTGCCGATCACTTCGCTGCCGGGAGCGAACAGGAAGATCGCGGTCGTGTACTCCTTGAAGAAAGTAATGAAGAGGATGATGAAGCAGGCGACGAGCGCCGGCCGCAGCAAAGGCAATACGATGCGCCGGCTCGTCGTCCACCAGTCCGCGCCCTGCGTGCGGGCGGCGCGATCGAAATCCGGGCTCATCTGCAACAGCATCGGCGCCACTGCGCCGAGACCCACGGGAATGAAGTGCATCGTGAAGGCGGCAATCAGAATCCAGATCGTGTTTCGAAGGCCTCCCAGGCCCGGAACAAGCGCAAACGCATAGAAGAACCCGATGCCGGCGACGACGCCGGGCACTGCGCGGGGAAACAACGCGATGTAATGCAGCGGGCCGCGCCAACGGAAGTCGGACCGCAGCACGATGATAGCGATCAGAGCGACCATCGCAGTGGCGATGACGCCACCGAGCGTGCTGACGATGAACGAGTTCCAGATCGAGCGCGGGTAGACCGGATATTCGAGCATGTTGGCGAAGTTGCCGAGCGTCAGCACCTCGGTGATCGGCACCATCGGCGACAACAGACTGGTGAAGGCGCGCAGCAGCAGCGCGCCGATCGGCATCACGACCGTTGCCGTGATGTAGATCGCCGAGACGATACAAAGCGGCCAGCGCAGACTGTTCAAGCGGAAAGGGCGCGGCCGCGTGGCTTTGCCGCCGAGCGTGACAAAACGCCTTGTGTTACCCAGCAAACGTCCTTGCAGCCAGACCAGGACGCAGACGACGGCAAGCATCAGCACGGCAGCTGTCGCGACCAGGCCGTGATCGGGGCGAGCCGACGCCACGCCGTTGTTGTACAGGAACGTGGTCAGCACGGTGATGCCGGCGGGATCTCCGAACACCAGCGGAATCGCAAGCAGTTCCAATCCCACCGTGAAGTTCAGCACTGCACTGTAGGCGATCGCCGGCATCAGCAGGGGCAGCGTGATCCGCCACAAGGTCCTCAAGGTGCCGGCGCCGGCCACACGCGCAGCTTCCTCCAGTGTCGGATCGGTAATCGAGGCCGACGACATGCAGTAGATGTAGGCGACCGGCGCTTGCGAGACGCCGGCGATCATCGCCATGCCCGGCAGAGAGTAGAGATTCCACGGCGCTCCGTCGAAGATCGACTGAACCAGAAGCGTCAGGTAGCCGGCCGGTCCGTAGATGGTGTACCAGCCGAACGACAGCACCAACGCGGACAGATAGATCGGCCACAGGAAGAGCTCACCAAACAGCCGCGCAAACGGCATATCGGTGCGGCCGAACAACACCGCCGCCAGCGTGCCGAGCGCCTGCGAGATCACGGTGGTCAGGATGGCGAAGACAAGTGTATTCCAGATCACGAGGCCGAAACCGTCGGTGTTAAGCAGACGGCCGAAGTTGCGCAGCGTCAGTTGCTGGCCGGAATCGTAGAGGGCGCGATCCAGGACGGACTGATAGAGGACGGGAAGGAGCGGCGCTGCGATCAGGACGATTGTCAGCAGCGCCATGCCGTACTGGATGACGGTATCCCGGCCAGGCAGTGGCTTCGGCGGCGCGTCCGTGGCCGTCGCCCCCAGCGCGCTGCTTGCGTCAAGCGACATTGAAGGTCTTTTTCCAGCGCGCCAGGAAGCTGTCGTAGTCCCGCACGGCGTCCCGATCGTAGCCGATGTAGCAGATGTTCTGCTCGCCGACGGTTTGCACGATCGATGAGTATGTATGCCGGATGCCGTCACCCGGCTGCACGCCTGGACGTGCCGGCGTCAGGCCACCCCGTCCGAATGCGCGCTGACCGTCCTCCGAGATGATGTAGTCGAGCATCAACTTGGCGGCGTTGACGTTCTTCGATCCCTTCGGAATGGCGACGCCACGCAGCACGACGGGCTGACCATCGCCGATGAAGCTCCAACCGAGGATGCGTGCTCGCGCCGGATCATTCAGGCGAGGCCAGAAGGTAATGGCCGAAACAAACCAGGCCGTGGCGTATTCGCCGGAAGTGACCTTTTCGGTCATCGGTCCGCCGGAGCGCTCGAAACGAGGCGAAAGCTTCGCAAGCTGAGCGAACCAGTCCCAGGCCTTCTCGCCATGCTTCTTTACGAACGCGTAGCTGATGCCGTAGCCGAAGGTCGTTTGATGCACGCCGTAGCTCGTGATGCGGTTGCGCCAGGCCTTCTCGTTCGCCACCGCAAGCTCGACGAACTCCGCAAGCGTCTTGGGGCGCTTGCCGTCCGGCACCAGTGTGTTGTTCCAGATCAGCGCCATCGGATCGGACGAAACGGTGTAGACGCCGGGAAACGGCTTCGACCAGTCCGGCCACGCCTGAGCCTCGGGTGACGCATAGTCGAGGATTTCACCGCGCTCCTGGAAGTCGATCCATCCGCCCGGATCGGCCGTGGCGATGAGGTCGCAGGTGCGGCTGTTGGTGCTTCGCTCAGCCAGATAACGTTCGAAGCTTTCGCGGGAAGCGGGCAGATCGAGTGTCTCGACCTTGATCTTCGGGTAGAGCTTGTTGAAGCCCTCGATTACGGGCCGCCAGTTTTCCGGCGACATGATCGAATAGATCAGGAGGCTGCCCTCATTGTGGGCGTCCTCGATAATCTTCTGATAATTCTCAGGATATCCGTTCGGCGCAGCCTGGGCCGTGGCCCGGAGTCCTACCGTGGCGCCGAGCACCGACATCACCATTAAGCTTCTACGATCGATGCCGGACATCTACTGTTCCTCCCGTCGCCGCGATTTGTTATGCACATGTATTGGCGCCAATTTGTGCGCAATAGTTTTCGCAAGTCAAGCGCTCCAAAAAGGGATGCAGCCATGAAAGTGCGGAAGGAGCAGAAGAGGCTGTTGGCGGCGGAAATCGGCGCCGCCATCCTGCAAGGTGACTATCGGCCCGGTGAATGGTTGCGCCAGATCGACCTGGAGGAAGCGTTCGTCGCCAAGAGGTTCGACGTCCGAAGTGCGCTGACCCAGCTGGCGGCCAGCGGAATGGTCACCCATGTCGAAAATCGCGGCTACCGGGTCGCGCAGCCCGACCTGAATGTCGTTCGCGAGATATTGGCGATTCGTACGCTGCTCGAGGTCGAAGCCGCCACGCAGGCGCTACCGAACATAGGGCCCGCGGAGTTGGAGAGCATCAAGCGGGCTCAGAAAACCTTTGAAGATGCTGTGGCGCGCGGCAGTAAAGCGGATCAGGCAAATACCAACGCAGCCTTTCACGACGAAATCTATCGTCACGCAGCGAACCAATCGCTCGCCCGTCTTATCGTGGAGATCCGAAATCGCGCCAGACCAGGACCGATCGCCTTGTGGCCGTCGAATGCCGAGTTGCAGAGAAGTGCTGCACACCACGTCGAGATTGTCGATGCGATCGAGTCTCGCAATCTCGCTGCGCTCGTTGCAGCGGTGCGACGCCACATCGTCGAATCGGGCGCCAACTATCCGGCGCGCGATCTCGGTCCGATTGAGACGACCTCAGCGGCCTCCGACCAATAGAGCGAGCTGAGGCGTGCTTCGCTGCGTCGAAGCAAGTCCTGATGATGAGGCACGTTGATTCAATCGTCTCTGAAAGAAACTACCCCCGCCCGCGATAGGGCGCGACGCCTTGCTCAGGCACCCACAGGCCCTTCGGCACACGGCCGGTCTGCCAGAACACGTCGATCGGGATGCCGCCGCGCGGATACCAGTAGCCGCCGATGCGTAAATACTTCGGCTTGATCTCTGAGGCGATGCGCTTGCCGATCATCACGGTGCAGTCCTCGTGGAAGGCGCCGTGGTTGCGGAAGCTCGCGATGTACAGCTTCAGCGACTTCGACTCCAGCAGCCATTGGCCGGGCGCGTAGTCGATCATCAGATGCGCGAAATCCGGTTGTCCCGTGACCGGGCAGAGCGATGTGAATTCCGGCACGGTGAAGCGCACCAGATAGTCCGTGCCCTTTTGCGGATTGGGTACGCGGTCGAGCTGGGCCTCTTCCGGTGTGTGCGGCCATTCGACCGCGCGGCCGAGCTGCAGGGATTTTTTCGCCATCGTCGTCATCCTTTTGTGGATGTCGGGATGGACGCAATCGGTTCCGCCGTCAACCCGAGGCGATCGTCTGGATCATGACCACCCGGTCGTTGCCGGATTCGCAGCCCCAGAGCTCACCCGGACGGCCGTCGAGCTGGCGCACATTGGCATTGGCCTTGTCGCTGGCGAAGAAGTTGAACTGCTCGGTCGCGGGATCGAAGCGGACGATGGCGTTAGCCGAAAAATCGGTCAGCCAAACCTTGTCCCTATCGTCGACATAGACGGCGTAGGCGCGCGGACGCTCGCCCGGCAGCTTCCAGGTCTTCCAGGAACCGTCGGCGGGATCGTGCACCGAGACATGCCCGCTGTTCCACTCGCTGACCCAGATACGGCTCGTCGAATCCGACCAGACGCGCCGCGAACCCTGGCCCGGCGTCGGCGGCTCAACCACGTTGGCGCTGCCGGTCGCAAGATTGATCCTCGCGATATAGCTGCCGGCAAGCGAGGCGTACCAGATATCGCCCTTGGGCGTCACCGTGATGCCATAGGGGCCGACGCCCTTCGGCGCCCTGAACACGTCCATCTCGCCCGACTTCGGCTTGAGCCGGCCGTAATAGCCGGACTGGCCGGTGAACCAATAGGTACCTTCCTTGTCGAACACGCCGGTGTTGAGATTGGCGTAGGCGAATTTCTCGGGCAGGCGGAACAGCGTGACCGTGAGGTCGGAAGGATCGACCCGCGCGATCGCGTTCTGGCCGCCCTCGGTGATCCAGGGCGCGCCGTCCGGGCCGATCGTCACGCCGTGTGGAGCCGCGCCCTGGCCGAGGCTGACCGTCTTGAAGGTGCCATCCTTGGGATCGAGCCTGCCGAGCAGGCCCTTGCCCTGCGCCGTGAACCAGACGGAGCCGTCGGGCGCGGGGGCAAGGTCGTGCAGGCCGATGCCGGCACTGATCGGGTAATATTTTGTCCGGAACGGGCCTTCCTGCGCAAAACCTGGGCGGACGGCGATGGTGGCGACACTCGCGGCAAGAAACTGGCGGCGATTCATTGCGTTACCCCGACTGTCTCAGATTGAGGTTGGACGCGCAGATCAAGCGGCGTCAAGCTTAGTCCGAGCCCCTTCATGCGTCAGTCGAAGCGGGCCGTCCAAGCGTTCACATTTGCTTGCGCTCCGTGTAAGACCCGCGGCACCGATCAGCCCTAACGAACGGAAGTGCACATCATGACCGCCATCATCGACATCATCGGCCGCGAAATTCTTGATAGCCGCGGCAATCCCACCGTCGAGGTCGACGTCGTGCTGGAAGATGGCGCGCTCGGCCGCGCCGCGGTGCCCTCCGGCGCCTCCACCGGCGCCCATGAGGCGGTGGAACTGCGCGACGGCGACAAGGCCCGCTATCTCGGCAAAGGCGTCACCAAGGCGGTCGGCGCCGTCAACGGCGAGATATTCGAGGCTCTGAGCGGCCTCGATGTCGAGCAGCAGGCCCAGATCGACCAGATCATGATCGACCTCGACGGCACACCGAACAAGAGCCGGCTTGGCGCCAACGCCATTCTCGGCGTCTCGCTCGCCTGCGCCAAGGCGGCCGCGAACTCGCTCGACATGCCGCTCTACCGCTACGTCGGTGGCACCTCGGCGCGGCTGTTGCCGGTGCCGATGATGAATATCATCAATGGCGGCGTGCATGCTGACAACCCCATCGATTTCCAGGAGTTCATGATCCTGCCGGTCGGAGCCTCATCCTTCGCCGAGGGCCTGCGCTACGGTGCGGAAGTGTTCCACACGCTGAAGTCGGAATTGAAGAAGGCCGGCCACAACACCAATGTCGGTGACGAGGGCGGCTTCGCGCCGAACCTGCCATCGGCGGACGCCGCGCTCGACTTCGTCATGAACGCGATCGGCAAGGCCGGCTACAAGGCAGGCAGCGACATCGTAATCGGTCTCGACTGCGCCTCGACCGAGTTCTTCAAGGACGGCAAGTATGTCTATGAAGGCGAGGGC
>JAEWFG010000282.1 GCA_023388935.1 Pseudomonadota bacterium
CTATCCGAAGGCTTCAGCCACTTCGTCACCTCCATAGCTGCTCCGGTTGCTTCCGGCTGGAGCGTTTCGCCGGGTGGGACTTGCACCCACTGGAAAGCGCCGCCTTCTCACGGCGCACGCCAACAGCGGACGTTACCTCGAGCTTGCCATATTCAGGCCACTTGAGGACTGCGGATGGTTCCGTCAGTATATCAGGAGCCTTCGGTAGACTCGCCCATGTCCGACCTCGCGGCAAAAGTCACGAAGATTCAACGAGAGATGCCTGCCGCGTTCGATCCGACGACGTGGGTGGGCGCCCTCACGCTCACATTTGCTATCGCTATTGCGTATTTCACCGCTGCGCGGCTTAGCCTCGAATTGCTGACCAAGCCGGAGGGCGTGGCGGTGTTCTGGCCGGCGTCGGGCGTGTCGGCAGGCGCTCTGATCGTCCTGGGGTCCCGCGCGCGGTGGCCGGTCATCTTCGGCACAATGGCTGCGACCATTTTGGCGAACCTGCTTGGCGATCGAAATCTCTGGAGTGCCGTTCTCTTCGGTTGCTGCAATGCTTTCGAGGCCGTGCTCACGGCACGGCTGATCGACCGTTACCATGGTTCCAGCTTCACGTTGGCCAAGCCGTACAACGTGATGGCATTGGTCGGGGCAGCAACCGTCGGAACTGCCGTGTCCGGCATCGGTGGCGCTGTTGTATTCAAGTTCTTTCACAGCGCGACGACTCCGATATGGGTTACCTGGCAGCATTGGTTCGCATCTGACGCACTGGGGATCATCGTCGTTGCGCCATTGCTGATCGAGTTCGCCTCAGCCGTGCGGGACCGGCCGCCCGTGGCCGAGCTTCTCGAGGGCGCATTGACCGTCGCGATATTGGCGCTGGTGTGCGCGCTGGCCATTTTCCTGCGCTCGGATCTTCTGGCAAACGTCGGACCAGTCGCTGTCCTCTTCGCGCCGCTGCTATGGCTTGCAGCGCGATGCCGGCCGGTTTTTGCCGCAGCCGCGGCTTTCATCGTCAGTCTTTCAATCGTTTGGACGACGACCTTTGGCATCGGCTACTTCGGCAATCCCGCCCTTGTGATGGACGAGCGCGTCGCTGCAGCGCAGGTCAGCATTTTGCTTGTGACCATCGGCGCATCGCTTCTGGCGGCATTGTTTGCTGAAATCCGGGACAAAAGGAGGATTACAGAAGCGGCGCTGCACGCTAGCGAAACACAGCGCTATCTCATTGAGACCGAGAAACTCGCCGCACTCGGGCGCCTTGTTGCAGGCGTCGCACACGAGCTCAACAGCCCTGTTGGTACCAGCTTGACGGTCGCCTCGACACTCGCACAACGCTGCTCAAGGTTTGCCAATCAAATAATCTCCGGTCCTGTACGCCGTTCGTCCCTCTCGGAATTTGTCGACTGCAACCGCGACGCCGCCAATCAGCTGGTTGCCAATCTGGAGCGCGCTGGCGAGCTGATTCAGGCGTTCAAGCAGGTTGCCGTCGATCGCAATCTTGCAGATCGCCGCAGTTTTGACCTCAGGATTGCAACCGAGCAAATCGTGGCCAGCGTCGTTCCCGGTCTGCCTAAACCTCGCAGTCCCCTGGCGCTCGATATCCCCTCCGACATCGTCATGGACAGCTATGCGGGCGCTTACGGGCAGGTGTTGACGAACCTGATCTTCAATGCCGTTACCCACGGCTTTGCTGGCCGATCTGGCGGCAACATGTTGGTTGAGGCAACCCGCATAGGCAGCGACTTCGTGGAGATTACTTTTTCTGATGACGGAATAGGAATTTCGGAGGACGCCCAGCGACACGTGTTCGATCCCTTCTTCACCACGCGACGGGCGAAGGGCAGCACCGGGCTCGGCCTTCACATCGTCCATAACCTCGTGACCGAGCAACTGGGCGGCCGTATTACGCTGGTCTCCGCCTTTGGAAAGGGGACTTCGATCTCTATGATACTTCCGCTGGTCGCCCCTGGAAACGAAAGGCCAATCGGCGCAGCAGGTGCGATAAATGATGGTCGACCAGCAGATTTGCGAGCAGAAACGAAGAAAAGGGATTCGGCTGTTTGATCGCTTCCATCGCGTTCAATGCCTCGCATGCGTGCAAGCATACGCAATGAACCGATACTTCTTGGCGATCTTCTATCTCACCGGTTTCCAAGAACGAAGGTCTAGGGAAGCCCATGGACGAAGACGATACGTTCGCCGGAGCCCTGCTCGATGTGTTGCAGGCAGATTCCATTAAGCTGGTACCCCGCTAAGCGGACCTCAATGAGATCTGCCGGTACGTCGCTGATGGGCCAGGAGCGGGCGTCCCCGCCAGTTCGCAGTTTGATTCATCTCAGTCCCTCGAAGGAGCCAGCGCGCGCGCCTCCACACGTCACGATCTGGTGCACCCTGCGATCCGGTGCGGTTTTTCCGCTTTTTCAAGCGCAGTCAGACCTGATATACCCCCGCCTCGCCCAACTTAGCGTTGGGGGAAAGACAATGGAGAGAGGCGCCGTATCCGTGACCAACGACAATCGCGTTCTTCAAACAGCGTTTTTCCTTTGCGTGATCAGCGCGATCAGCGGCAGCCTTCTCGCGAGCGATCGTCATGGAGCCTGGCAGTGGCTACACTATCTGACAAAGCCGACCGCGACGGCGCTGCTCATCATTTTGGTCTATCGAAATGCCTCAACGAAAGTCTACGGACGGACGATCGCCGCTGGTTTGGCATTCGCGTTTGCGGGAGACTTCTTCCTCATGCTCCCGGGCGATTATTTTCTCCAGGGACTTGTCTGCTTTCTGCTAACGCATTGCGCTTATATCTATGCGTTGACGCGCGATGCGCGTCCTGCTGGCAGGTGCCCGATCTTTGCCGGATTTGCTGCCGTCGCGCTGTTAATGGTCGCCGGCCTATGGAATGCACTGCCTGACGTCATGAGATTGCCGGTAGCGATCTACGCTGCGGCTCTTGCCTTCATGGCGGCTCAGGCTGCGTCGCGGGCAAGCGAAATGCCGCCTGGAACGCCAGCCAGGGCAACGGCGCGTCTGGCAGCAATCGGCGGCGTCTTCTTCTTGATCAGCGATACCATTCTCGCGTACGGACGTTTCCGCTGGATCATTCCCGGACAGTCGCTTTGGGTACTCAGCTTTTACTACGTCGCTCAATGGCTATTCGCGCGGTCGACTTATGCGATCAGTCGCGCCAAAACGTGTCAGACCCCGTCGAATTTAGAAGACCGCGTCGCTAACCGGACGGTTTGACGCCGGCACCAGAAATCGAACAGTCACGCCCAAGCGTCGCGCCAATGCCGCCACCGAAAAGCGGGTTGTTCGGGGCCTAACCGCCGCTCGCCATCGCCTTGTCCTCTCAGCGGGCCGGTGCCGGCTCACCCGGCGCAGCGCCCGCCATCTCCAGATGTGGACTAACCCTAAGGGTCAGGGCGACAAGGCCACCGACCAAGGCGCAACCGCCCAGGACCAGCAGCCCGGCAGTGAAGTTGCCGGTCGCGTCTTTGAGATAGCCCATCAGGAAGGGTCCGGCGAACCCGGACAGGTTACCGAGCGCATTGATCCCCGCGATCCCGGCCGCAGCCGAAGTCCCCGTCAGGAACGCGCTGGGTATCGGCCACAGCAGAGGCGGTGTCGCGGAAACGCCGATCTGGCTTAGGCAGAGAAAGCCTAGCACCAGCGCCGGGGCGGAGGCGAGGCCCGCACCGGCCAGACCGACCGCGGCGATCAGCATGGCAAAGCAAACGTGCTCCCGGCGCTTCAATGTGCGGTCGGAGTTGCGGCCCAGGAGGACCATCCCGACGGCGCCAAACAAGAACGGCACAGCGGACAGCAGGCCGGTCTGGAAATTGCTCACGCCGAAGTCCTTTATGATCGTCGGCAAGAAGAAAGCTACACCATAGCTCGCCGCGTTCAGACAAAAGTAGACGAATGCACAGGCGAGGACGCGGAGGTCAGTGAGCGCCTTGAGGATGCCAACGTGCTCGACCGCCACCTTGTGCTGCCTCTCGGACTCCAGCCGTTGTTCGAGCCAGTTTCTCTCGTCGTTGGCGAGCCACGTCGCGAGCACAGGCCGGTCGGTCAGATAAAAGACGACTCCGAAGCCCATCAGGATCGACGGCAAGGCTTCGAGGATGAAGAGCCATTGCCAGCCATCCAGTCCAGCGCCGACAATGTTCAGCAGAGCGCCGGAGATCGGTGCGCCCACAATCGACGAGAACGGGATAGCCAGCATGAACAGCGAGACTACCCGGGCGCGGTAAACCGAGGGGAACCACAGAGTCAGGTAGAAGATGATCCCCGGAAAGAAACCCGCCTCGGCGAGACCGAGCAGGAAACGGAGGATGTAGAACACCCACTCGGTCGAGATCCCGGTCGCCGCTGAGATCGAGGGGATGAAGGCGAACAGACCAGAGATGACGCCCCAGCTCAACATGATGCGGGCGATCCAGAGCCGAGCGCCGAACCTGTCCAGTGCGAGGTTGGATGGCACTTCAAACAGGAAGTAGGAGATGAAGAACAGGCCGGCGCCGAAGCCGTATGCTGCCTCCGACAGGCCCAGCGCCGAGTTCATCTGTAGTTTGGCGAAACCGACGTTCACCCGGTCCAGGTACGCGACGAAGTAGCAGACAAAAAGGAAGGGCAGCAAACGCCACATCACCTTGTGGATCGTCCTTGCTTCGATCTCGTCCATGGCACCGTTACCTCCGTCTTGGGACTTAGGGGGCCTGCCCAGATCAATTTGGGGGCACTTGTTCTGCTCCCAATCGGTTTGATCTGATCCGATGGGTATGAACTTGCATGTCGTCCGAGTGGCCGCATTCTCTGGGCGGCAAGGTCAGTCCTCAAAACCAGCTCGTGCAGACAATACACGCTGCACCACAGTAAAGGCTCGGCCGTCGGCGCTGGATCTCACTCAGGGGAGCCTTTCCGATGGTAAAGATGCAAGCTGAACACGACCTCGGTTGCAAAAGCCCCAAGTTCGTTCGCGGGATTTGGTTCCCCCCAACCTCCGGCGGACCTTGCCGCGGTCGACGATCCGCGTTGACGCCGCCGGACAGGGCCAGGTCGGCTTCTAGCCTCCGCGGGCAGCTCGCGGACGGCGCGGGTGCCCCCTTCAAACCGACGAAAGGACAGAAGCGTTGCCAAGGAGCGGGTTGCTTGGTCGGTAGTCCGGCCCCCTGCTCTCCCAGATCCGCATGGTTGCGCTACAATCGCACGGTCTTCATGACACCGCCATGGCCCGAAATTTATGTCACCGACAATGATCGGCAGCACGCCTTGGAGGAAGCGGTCAAAGAGGATGTTGCTCGATTACGAGGTGGAGGTGCTTCCAAAGACAGAGGTGGCCCACCGAGCTGATCTGATTATCGGGCGTCTCGGATTGGCGTAGGCACGATCTCCCGCAGTCCGTTTGCGTACTCCTCGGATGATCATTACTGCACAAGCCGAGCGCGCAGTCGTGTAAATTCGGCATCGCTGATCGAACCTGCCTGTTTTAGCCGACTGAGCTTTTCGATTTCATCCGAGACGCTGAAACCAACCACTCTCCTGAGTTCATCGCGCGCCTGCTGGGCCTGTTGCGCGTTGCGCTCCGCCATGCCTCTTCCCTGAGAGATCAGGTATGCAAGCACGACGATGAGTGGAAATACTATCCATCCTATCACCCATAGTGCCTTGACCCAGCCGGAGATGTCGTGGCGTCGGAACAGATCGGAAGCAACAGTAATGAGCAGCCAGAACCACACGATGAGGAAGAATATCGTGAGGGCGTCCAGCAGGAAATTTCGATAGGTGAAGCCCTCCTGAAAGAAGAACATTGCGGTCCTCCCTTGCCTGCCACTGAGCGTAAGAACGCCAGACTGACCTAACCATTGCCCTTAAGGCGCGATATCGCTGCTGCTTTTGATTTAGATCAACGCATGTCAGCTTGGGGGCAATCGCGTCGGTTGGCGCTGCGGTCACAGCTTCCCGTGATCCCTGAGGAGCGGACGGTGCAGTTATTCTCAGGCGCCGGCCTGCAGTATGGGGCCCATAGCTCTAGCGTTGCGTATTCAATTGAGGGCTGTCTGTTCAAAATGTAGCAGAACGACATGCCCGGACTGACCATCAGGTCCTGTGGTCTTTGGCCCGCAACAACATCGCGAAGTTCCTTTGACGGAACTGCAATCGGCTCATGCCATCATTTCAGTGGCCATGATCTACAGCAGCGATCATTGAGCAATGCCGTCGAAAAGCTTGCGTAATGTCACTCGACGATCACGTCACGATCACCAGTGAACCATTAAAGCGCCGCTTCGAGTGCAGTTAGTGGATCAGGAGCTGGGGCAGCAAACTCTCTACGGGGGAAAGCCATGCCGCTCCGATTCCGAACCGTTGACGGCTCTGACAATAATCTTTCTGATCCAACGCTAAACGAAGCCGATACGGATTTCACGCGCATCGGACCAGCCAATTTTGCTGATGGCTACTACGCCATGCAGCCCGGTCCCAACCCGCGCGAAATCAGCAACATCGTGGTGGCGAATGGTCCCACTAACGCCGATCTTCAGGTCAACGGCGTGGCGCTATCAGGGATGATGTATGCGTGGGGGCAGTTCATCGATCATGATCTCGATCTGGAAAAGGCCGGAACCAACACTGCGGATATTTCTATTCCGGTGCCTCCCGGTGACCCAACATTACCAGCCGGCACCATCATTCCGCTAACGCGGGTAGCGATCGACCCGGCGACCGGCGTACCCGGACATCCCGCCGCGGCTATCAATAGCATCACGGGCTGGCTCGATGGCTCGATGGTTTATGGCTCAGATGCCGCCACCGCGGCCAGCCTGCGTTTGCCTGACGGTCATATGAAGACATCAGCTGGTGGTAATCTGCCCATCGTGAATACTCCGCAGGGACCGGCCTTTGCGGCGGGAGATACGCGGGCGCAGGAGAATCCCGACTTGACCGCGCTGCAGACGTTGTTCGTGCGCGAGCACAATTATCAGGTCGATCAATTGCACCGGGAGCATCCGACGTGGAGCGGTGACCAGTTGTACGAGACCGCCAAGGCGATCACCACTGCGGAAATCGCCAACATCACCTACACCGAGTTTCTACCTGCATTATTAGGCCCCAATGCCATCCCGGCCTATCATGGTTATGATCCAAACGTGAATCCCACGATTAGCGAGGAATTCGAGGGCGCGGCCTATCGCTTTGGTCACTCCATCGTGTCGGGCGATATCAACCATATCAACAATCTGGGTCTGACCACCGCAGCACAAACGCTGGACTCCAGTTTCTTTGAATCGCCATCAGCCTTCGTATCCAATGGCGGCGCAGATGGACTGTTGCTGCATCTTGCCAGCGATACCGCACAACCGCTGGATACGCATGTCATCGAAGACCTCCGAAGTTTTCTGAACGACCCTCCGGATGCGATCGATTTGGCCGCGACCAACATTCAGCGCGGACACGATCTCGGGCTCGGGACCCTGAATGAAACTCGGGAGGCGCTAGGATTTGCGCCTTACACGAGTTTCAATCAAATCACGTCGGACCCGACCACGGCTGCGGCGTTAAAGCAGGCCTATGGCACGGTTGATGCTGTAGACCTGTGGACCGGGGGGCTGGCCGAGGATCATACGCCCGGCGCAGCGATTGGTCAGACCTTTGGCACCATCATTGCTCACCAGTTTACGGCGTTGCGCGATGGCGACCGGTTCTATTTCGAGAACCAGGGCTTTGATCCGCAAACGCTGGCCGAGATCAAATCGACCACGCTCTCGGACATCATCGAGCGCGACACGATGGGCACCACCGCCATGCAGGCCGATGCGTTCATAGCAACCGAGCGGCATTCTGGCACGCTTGGTGGCGTGGACCCAACCGGGGCCGATGCGGCGGCTGGTCAGGCTCAGTTGGTGGTGGGCTCACCGGGCAACGATACGCTGACCGGCGGCCCCTTGAACGATACCTTGGTTGCAGCAAAGGGTCACATGACCATGACCGGCGGGGGCGGGTCTGACACCTTTGTGTTTAACTTCGCTAATCTCAAGGGCGGTGGAGAGAACACTGCGACGATCACCGACTACAATCCCACGGTTGACCACTTACAATTCCAGAACACCAACGCCCATGTTACGATTACCTCGGATCAGAACGGCGGATCGCTCTTACACATCGCCAACGAGAGTATCGACCTGGTGGACGTAAATCCGCATGGCTTGCAGCACCACGGCTGGCTAGCCTAAAGGCCACAGGGGAGTACCCCCACGAACCGCCCCCGCTCTCGCCGAGATCAGGGGATCTCGAGAGCCCAAAAGCGCTGCTTGGACTGCTAGCAGCGCCTGCCAGCGAAATCTTTGGCTGATTGACTACCTGAACAGCCCCGACTGACAAAGCTCCTGCCGCAACGATATAATCAGAATTTCGCTTTGGCTCCGAAGGTGATCCCCTGCGCGAAGAACGCCGATTGCCTGACGTCTGCGAGCGACGCGAACTGATCCCCGACCCGGCCGACATTGCTCATGTACAGGTAGTTGTAGGCGATAGTCAGCGACAGCATATCGTTGATGTCATAGCCCGCCTTGATGTTACCACTTGGCGCGAACGCGAACACTGTCTTGCTACGGCTGCCTTGCGCAAACAGGCCGTATGAAGCGGGGCCGCCCACCCCCGTAACAGGCGGCGCTCCTCCGTTGACCGTCAACGGTATGCCAGCCACTCCGAGAGTCGTGGTCGGCGTTGTACTGGTTGCGGTCGAACCAGAGACCGATAGTCGCTCGATCATGGCGCCCACCGCCACCTTGTTTTCATTCGCGACCCAGAAGCGTCCCCAATGCTGTTCGGCGCTGAAACCAATCTGTGGCCCGATGAAGTCATTGCGAATCCTGAACGAGTCGGAGCCTGACGAGGAATTGCTGAAATCGACCGGCGGCGGCAGGCCGAGTCCCGGTTGGAAGGTCCGGGAGAACAAAGAGTTGACGGAGGCCGTGAGCTTTTCGTCGAGAGCCGCGTAGCGCATGCCAACCATCACGTCGAAGTTCGGAAGACCTCCGAAATACGGAGCCTTCATTCGGAAGTTTGCATCTGCGCCATAGAGCCTGTCCGTGATTGTGCCGGTCAATGCCGTCGTAGTAGTGTCGTCGAACAGACCCACGAACACATCGGGCGTCGTATTGATGAAGGTGCTGGTCTTGACGGTCGTCGGCGCCCCGGAGAGGTCGAACCTGGATTTGCCCTGCACGAAGAAGACGCTGCCTTCGACGGCCATCGTCCGGCCTGGATCTAACCAATAACCCATCCGATAGCTCCCGCCGCCGCCTAAATCTGCCGGGGCGCCGATGGCCAGCGGGTTTGTTACCGTCGAGATCGTGGTGAGCCCGATGAACCCAGGTGAGGTTGGAACGAAGGTTGGGCCGGTTGAAGCGGGTGGTGCGGTCGCAGCGATGACTGGCAGATTTTTGGAAAATCCATAAATTCCGCCTTCGGCCTCGATCCAGTAGCGAGGACCGGGCTTTACCGGAGCCATCGCCTTAACTATGGGCTTTGTTGGTATCGGATTGGAGGCGGCGGCCTGAACTGGGACGGCCGCCGCGTCGCCCGAAGGTACAGCAACCTTGGCAGCCTTGTCGTAACAGGCCAAACGCCGCATCGGATCGGCGATTGACTGGCAGGCAGAAAAAGACGCATCCGCTGATGAAGTAAAGGCGGCCACAGCCACCAAGACAGCAAGGAATACCACTTTCTTCATTCTGGCCCCCCAATTCGGCCGCGCGTCGGCACGGTAGCCCCCAAGGCGGCTATGTACCAAACCGTGCGTGTTCCACCATCCGGTATGGGCGGCTATGGGCATTTTCCGACGTCGTGTTGCGCGCGGGTAACGCAGGTATGTGGGGAGAGCAACAAGAGCGCGCGATGAATGACAGCTTCGAGTCAATCGCGTCGGTTGGGCGCTGCGGTCACAGCTTCCCGTGATCCGATGAGCGGACATGTTAAGCGCCGGTCGGAAGGTCTCAAACGGGCCCAAAAGGCGGCAAACCGGCACGCAAAGACATAGCTGGTTGAGCCAACCAAAATCGCGATAAGCTTCCGCACAAACCGCTGGGCTCATCAATGCGAAGGCGTGAATATAGGCTTGGCTGCGCTACGGCTGCTGGCGGGGGCCCTGGTCCGGGCGCGAATGCCAATGTGCCAGCGTTATCTACGCGACGAGCTGCCTTGCGGCGACCGAGATCATCATCAGCCCGCCCGTGATCACGGCAACGTCGAGGATCGCGGTGTGGATATGCACCGGCATCCTCTCGACGAAAGCCCTGGCGAGGAACGCGCCGGGCACCGCCATGCCGCCGATCAGGAGCGCGAAGGCGAGCACCTGCGCGGTGACGGCGCCGGCAAGGCCGAACACCGAAATCTTGATGACGCCGGTGCCGAGCGAGATCATCGCATCGGTTGCGATCACGGCGGCGCCCTCGAGGCCCGCAGCCATCAGCAGCGAGAGCAGGATCACGCCAGAGCCGGACGTGCCGCCAACCAGCACGCCGTAACCGACGGAGCCGGCGGCAAGGCCGGCGTCGCCGATCTTGACGTGGCGGCGGCGGAGCACGCGGCGCAGCGGCACGCTCAGGATCAGCATGGAGCCGATCACGATCGCCGCGCCGGCATTGGTGAGACGCGTATAGCCGTAGGCGCCGAGCGCCGTCGTGAGTGCAGCGCAGGCGAGCACGATCAGTGCGCGGCGGCGATCGGCATAGCGGAGAT
Organism: Pseudomonadota bacterium; assembly: GCA_023388935.1. Taxonomy (GTDB): domain Bacteria; phylum Pseudomonadota; class Alphaproteobacteria; order Rhizobiales; family Xanthobacteraceae; genus Bradyrhizobium. Next base: position 10,732 of record JAEWFG010000282.1, read on the forward strand.
AGGCAATCGCGCGGCTCGAATTGGTGAAGATCGCGGAGATCGCGATGATCGGCACCACGGGTTCGGCGCCGACGAGGGGCACCAGCACAAGCGGCATCAGGGCGCCGGTGCCGTAACCGGCAAGACCACCGATGATCGAAGCAAACAACGCCATCAACGCGACCAGCAGAAGCCCAGAAATCGAGATGTCGGCGAAGCCCGAGACGATCGTCACGTTTTCTGATCGCGGCTGACGCGTGCCGCAGCCTGATCGGCGATGGAAGCGAGTGCGGCTTTGTCCAGTGGAAAGTCCGCCGCAAGCCACGCGTCCTCGGCGAGCGTCAACACATGTCCGAGCGCGGGTCCTTCGGCCAGACCGCGCGCGATGAAGTCGGCGGCTTTGAGCGGAAATTTCGGCGCGGTCCATCGCTGCGGCAACTCGGCAAGCGCGCGCCATCGCGAAGAACCGGCATCGCCGCCGGCCCGCGCCCAGCCGAGCAGGACGCGATCGTGATAGGGCTCCGGGCCGAGCCGGTAGAGCAGCCGGCGCGCATTGGCCTCGTCCCTGGTGGCGAAGCGCCACCAGCGATGCCCCATCGAATCCAGCGCCTTGGCTTCGGCATTGGAGAGCCTCAAGCGCGCAGCGACGCGCTTGGCATCTTCGGTCACGGCGACCGTCAGCGCGGCGAGGCGCCGCGTTGCGCTGGCGGGAAGGCCGAGTTCGCGCTCGATCGCGATCATTCTCGTCAGCGGCCCGGTATAGGCGACGCCGCCGATCAGCGCTTGCAGCAATCCGCCCTCGGCCATTGCCGGCACGGCCGCGGCTGCACCGCCGGCCACCAGCAGCTTCAGCATCTCCATGCGCACCCGCTCGGCCGACAGGCTCGCAAGGCCGGCACGTCCCCGGATGCAGGCGAGACAGCCATCGCGGTCGGGCACCCCCACACCGAAGGCGGCGTGGATGCGGAAGAAGCGCAGAATACGCAAATAGTCCTCGGCGATGCGCTGGTCGGGATCGCCGATGAAGCGAACGCGCCGCGCGGCGGCATCCGCGATCCCGCCGACATAGTCGTAGACGACACCTGTCGCATCGACCGACAGCCCGTTCATGGTGAAGTCGCGCCGCTCGGCGTCCTTCACCCAGTCGCGGCCGAAGGCGACCCTGGCCTTGCGGCCGAAGGTTTCGGTGTCCTCGCGCAGCGTCGTGACCTCATAAGGCTGCCCGTCGATGACCAGCGTGACGGTGCCGTGATCGACGCCGGTCGGCACGCTCTTGATGCCGGCGCTCTTGGCGCGCCGCATCACCTCCTCCGGCAGAGCCGTGGTCGCGATGTCGATGTCGCCCGGCACGAGATCGAGCAGCGCATTGCGCACGGCGCCGCCGACCACCCGCGCCTCTTCGCCGTTCGCGTTGAGCAATTGCAGGACGCGCGCCGTGCCGCCTGAGGTCAGCCAGGGAGCGTCGGTGAGTAACGGCTCCGCGCTCATCGTCCAGCCCCTATTTTTCCACACCCGGCACGAGCCTGCCGTTCTCGATATGGGCGGGAACGTAGGTCGAATCCGGCGCGGCGCCGGAGAAATGGGCGAAGCCGATCAGCCCCGCAATCACCAGGACGAGTGCAGCCAGGACGAGGCGCGCGACGAGGTAGATCGGCCAGGAGGATCGCGCGAACAGCCCGGATCGGCTGGCGGCCAGGAACAGCGCATAGACGGCGAAAGGGATGAGGAAGATTCCGATCTCGGTGAGAACCGGCCGGATCATGGCGTATAGATCCGCTCATAAAGCACATGCAGCATTCCGGCTGTCGCACCCCAGATGTAGTGTTCCGCGAACGGCATAGCGTAGTAGAGCCGCTCCATGCCACGGAATTCCTTGCTGTGCACCTGGTGGTTCGCCGGGTTCATCAGGAAGGATAGCGGCACCTCGAAGGCCTCATCAACCTCGGAATGGTTGATCGTGAGCTCAAAGCCGGGCCGAACCCTGGCAACCGTCGGCAGGATGCGGAAGCCGAACGCCGTACCGTAGAGATCGAGGTAACCGATCGGCTCGACGAAGTCGCGCGACAGGCCGACCTCCTCCTCGGCCTCGCGCAGCGCCGCATCGAGCGGTGAGGAGTCGGTCACATCGATCTTGCCGCCGGGAAAGGCGACCTGGCCAGCGTGGTCGTTGAGATGCGCCGAACGCTGCGTCAGCAAAATGGTCGGCTCGGGACGATCGACCACCGCGATCAGGACCGCGGCCGGCCGCACCGGCTGCTCGCGCGCGACGATCTCGAGCATCTTGTCGGTGCCGGGATCGCCCGAGGCGGGGACAATGTTCGGATCGTACAGGCCGGGCGGAACGTCGAAGCCAAGCTTCGCCCTGGAGCGGGCAAAGAAATCCGCCGCGCCGGTCGCGACGGGCTCGTTCTTCAGGATAAGCTTGTTCAAAGCGCGGCCCTCACCTGCTCCGCATCGGCCATGGCAAAGAATTCGCCGGCCGATTCGACGCCGAACATCGGTTGGCCATCGACCATCCGCTCCTCGCCCATGTCAACCAGATCGTAATAGAGCGCGCGGGTGACCTTGGCCCAGAGGTCGGCGCGGACATGCAGATAGGGCGTCAGCCCGCCGCCCTCGGCCCGCTCGAAACGCAGCCGGTGCGCGGCATCGCAGGTGACCCAGTCGTCGACATTGGTGCGGAAGCGCAGCACGCGATGGTTGTCGTCGCCGTCCTTCTGCATCTCGACCGCCATGAACGGCGCGTCGTCGACACGAATACCGACTTTTTCCACCGGCGTGACGAGGAAGTGCTTGTCGCCCTCGCGCTTCAGGATGGTCGAGAACAGGCGGACCAGGGCGTGACGGCCGATTGGCGTGCCCATGTAGAGCCAAGTACCGTCGGAGGCGATTCGGATGTCGAGATCGCCGCAAAACGGCGGATTCCACAGATGCACCGGAGGCAGCCCTTTCTTGGCGCCTTCGGCATCGGCAGCGCTTTTCGCAGCGGCAGTCAGTCCCTCAAGACCTCGATCGGCGCTCTGCCCTTGGTTCGCCATGGTTTGCCCTGACTTTGTCCTTTGGCACGATTGGTGCAGGTCTACGTTGCACTCGGGTGCACGGTTCCAGCCCGGGTTATTCCGGTGCGGGAGGTCTCCACTTCGTGATGCCGTACATAACCCGAAGCCGATAAGGTGGGGATAGGTTAATTCAACGAATACATGGCCTTCCTGCAAGTCTAGCATAGGGCCCATGTCATAGGTCCATGTGTTGACTTGACGACGTAATGACGTGACGACGCAAGCAAGCCGCGTGGCAGGCTGAAGGAGCGAACGGATGGCGGAGAGTGTCGAGAAACTCGAGGACGGAATCGTCCGTTCGGCCGAGCAGGTGTCGGGCCAGGTTCGCGCGGCCAAAGACGCGATCGCGTCCGTCATCTTCGGCCAGGACCGCGTGATCGAGAACACCCTGGTCACCATCCTCTCCGGCGGCCATGCGCTCCTGATCGGGGTACCCGGCCTCGCCAAGACCAAGCTGGTCGAGACGCTCGGCGTCACGCTCGGCCTCGATGCCAAGCGCATCCAGTTCACGCCCGACCTGATGCCGTCGGACATCCTCGGCGCCGAAGTGCTCGACGAGAGCACTGCGGGCAAGCGTGCCTTCCGCTTCATTGCCGGTCCGGTGTTCGCGCAGTTGCTGATGGCCGACGAGATCAACCGCGCCAGCCCGCGCACGCAGTCGGCGCTGCTCCAGGCGATGCAGGAGCAGCACATCACCGTCGCCGGCGCGCGTCACGATCTGCCGAAGCCGTTCCACGTGCTCGCGACACAAAACCCGCTGGAGCAGGAAGGTACCTATCCGCTGCCCGAAGCCCAGCTCGACCGCTTCCTGATGGAGATCGACGTCGACTATCCCGACCGCGATGCCGAGCGCCGCATCCTGTTCGAGACCACCGGCGCCGAGGAGACGCTGGCCAAGGGATCGATGACCGCGGACGCACTCATCACTGCACAACGACTGGTCCGCCGCCTGCCGGTCGGCGATTCCGTCGTGGAAGCGATCCTGTCGCTGGTGCGCTCGGCCCGCCCGGGACCGGAGAGCGGCGAAGCCGGCAAGTTCATCGCCTGGGGCCCGGGCCCGCGCGCGAGCCAATCCCTTATGCTCGCGGTGCGCGCACGCGCCCTGATCGACGGGCGTCTCGCTCCATCGATCGACGACGTGCTCGACCTCGCCGAGCCCGTGCTGAAGCACCGCATGGCGCTGACGTTCCAGGCGCGCGCCGAAGGCCGCACGATTCCGGACCTGATCCGGCAATTGAAGACACGGATCGGTTGATGGCCGCAGAGAACGGGCACACAGCAAAGGAGATCATCGCGATCCGACGTGCCGATGGCGAAAGCCGTACGCTCGCCGCTTCGCTGCCGCGCCTGGTGCTCGAGGCCCGTCGTATCGCCGCCAACGTGATCCACGGCCTGCACGGCCGGCGCCGCGCCGGCTCCGGCGAAAGCTTCTGGCAATACCGCCGCTTCGTCTCGGGCGAGCCGTCGCAGAACGTCGATTGGCGCCGCTCGGCGCGCGACGACCACCTTTATGTCCGCGAGCAGGAATGGGAAGCCGCGCACACCGTCTGGATCTGGCCCGACCGTTCGCCCTCGATGGCTTTCGCTTCGAAAACCGCGCGCGAATCCAAGCTCGAACGCACGCTGATCGTCGCCTTCGCACTGGCCGAACTACTGGTGTCGGGCGGCGAACGTGTCGGCGTTCCCGGACTGATGGCGCCGACCGCGAGCCGCAGCGTCATCGACAAGATGGCGCAGGCGATGCTGCATGACGATGCCGACCGCCTCAGCCTGCCGCCGTCCTTCGTGCCCTCGGCGCTCGCCGAGACGATCGTCCTGTCGGATTTCTGGTCGCCTATCGCTGAGATCAGGACCACGCTCGCGGGCCTGTCCAGTTCCGGCGCGCACGGCGCGATGGTGCAGGTCGTCGATCCCGCCGAGGAGACTTTTCCTTATTCCGGCCGCATCGAGTTCGTCGAGCCGGAAGGATTCGGCGTGATCACCGCCGGCCGCGCCGAGAGCTGGGTGCAGGATTACACGGCGCGGCTCGCGCTGCACCGTGACCAGATTCGCGCCGAGACCTCTAGGCTCGACTGGCTGTTCACGACCCATACGACCGACCGCTCCGCCGCCGAGTTGCTGCTGTACCTGCATGCCGGCATGCAGGTGAGCAAGTCGGGTGCCCGCACGACGACGATCAAGGCGGGGCCGGCCGCATGATGGGATTGCCGCTCGCCTTCACCGAACCGCTGCTCCTGATCGGCCTCGTCAGCCTGCCCGTGCTGTGGTGGTTGCTCCGCGTGGTGCCGCCGCGGCCGCGCCGGATCGAGTTTCCGCCGACGCGCCTGCTGTTCGACATCGCGCCAAGGGAAGAGACGCCCTCGCGGACGCCGTGGTGGCTGACTGCGTTGCGGCTGCTCGCCGCAGCGCTGGTCATCTTCGCCGCCGCCGGCCCGATCTGGAATCCAAAGACGGGTCTTGCCGGCAGCAAGGCGCCCCTGATGATCATGTTCGATGACGGCTGGAGCGCCGCATCGAACTGGGACGTCAGGATCAGAGCCGCCGACGAGCTGATCGCCAATGCCGCCAACGACAGCCGCGCGATCGCACTGGTACCGCTGTCCGAACCCAACCGCGACATCACCCTGATGCCGGCGGGTGCCGCGCGCGTCGCGCTGCGGCAGCTCGCGCCAAAACCCTATTCGATCGAGCGCGTTGAAACCCTGACTGCGATCGACCGCTTCCTCAAGGCCACCGGCGATTGCGAAATCGCCTGGCTGTCGGACGGGATCGATACCGGCCGCGGCGAGGAATTCGTGCAAGCCCTCGGCAAGACCATCGGCGATCGGAGCCTGACGGTGTTCGAAGGCGGCACCTCCTCTCCGCTGGCGCTGGTCGCGGCCGAGAACGCCTCCGCCAAGATGACGGTGAAGGTGCTGCGCACCGACAGCGGCATCGCCGCCGGCACCGTACGCGCATTGGACCAGAAGGGTTCGCCGATCGGAGAAGCGCGTTATTCGTTCGGCCCGCAGGACAAGGAAACCGAAGCATCGTTCGATCTGCCGGTCGAGCTGCGCAACGACATCACGCGGCTCGAGATCAGCGGCGAGCGCTCTGCCGGTGCGGTGCAACTGCTCGACAAGCGCTGGCGCCGCCGCGCCATCGGTATCGTCTCGGGTTCGACCAGCGAAACCGCGCAGCCGCTGCTGGCACCGACCTTCTACCTCACCCGCGCACTGTCGCCGTTCGCCGATGTACGGCTCGCCGACAAGGGCTCACCGCAGCAGGGCATCACCCAGTTCCTCGACCAGAAGCTGCCGATGATCATCCTCGCCGATGTCGGCACCGTCGCGCCCGAGCTCCGCGAGCGCCTCAACGCATGGATCAATCAGGGCGGCGTACTGGTGCGATTTGCAGGTCCCCGACTGGCGCAGGCCGAAGACGATCTCGTGCCGGTCAAACTGCGCAAGGGCGGCCGCACGCTCGGCGGCAGCCTGACCTGGGAGAAGCCGCAGCATCTCGCCGCCTTCGCGGCCGACGGCCCGTTTGCCGGCGTCGCGGTCCCCAAGGATGTCACCGTGAGCCGCCAGGTCCTGGCCGAGCCCGACGCGGTGCTCGCCACCAAGAGCTGGGCCTCGCTGGAAGACGGCACGCCGCTGGTGACTGGTGAACATCGCGGCAAGGGCCTGGTCAGCCTGTTCCATGTCAGCGCCGACATGCGCTGGTCGGATTTGCCGATGTCGGGCACCTTTGTCGAAATGCTGAGGCGGATCGTCGATATGTCCGGCTACACCACCAAGCCCGGCGCCGGAGTTGCCGGCGAGGTCACCGCCGAGACGGTGGCGCCGCTGCACATCCTCGACGGCTTCGGCGTCTTCGGCCCGCCGCCGGCCACCGCAAAGCCGCTGCCCGCAGATTATCGCGATCGCGCCACGCCCGATCATCCGCCGGGCTTCTATGGTCCGGCAGAAGGACCGCTTGCCGTGAATACGCTCGCCGCCGCCGACCGCATCGCGGCACTGAACACCGCGAACCTGCGCGCCCGGCATGCGACCTACACCAATGCCGAGCCGCGCGATCTGCGCGGCTGGCTGCTGTCGACGGCGCTCGCGCTGTTCCTGATCGACGCCATCATCGTCGCGGTGCTCGGTGGCGGGATCGCTGCGCTGCTGCGCCGCCGCGCCGCGCCGGCGATGATTATCCTCGCCCTGGTGCTTGCGGGCCTCGCGCCGCTTTCGCCGACGCCGTCGCGCGCCGACAGCGCCGCGGACGATTTCGCGATGAAGGCGGTGGCGCAGACCCGCCTCGCCTATGTCGTCACCGGCAATGCCGACGTCGATTCCATCGTCAAGGCCGGCCTGAACGGACTGACGCTGTTCCTGGCGCAGCGTACTGCGCTCGAAGCCGGCGATCCCGTCGGCGTCGATCCCGCGCGCGACGAGCTCGCCTTCTTCCCGCTGATCTACTGGCCGATCGTGCCGGGCGCCCCCAAGCCGCCGCAGGACGCCATCAACAAGATCGACGCCTATATGAAGCAGGGCGGCACGGTGCTGTTCGACACCCGCGACGCGGTCGAAGCGCCGCCCGGCGAGAACGGCGCTTCGCAGACGCCGGCCATGCAGTCCTTGCGCGAAATCCTGTCATCGCTCGACGTGCCCGAACTCGAGCCGGTGCCGCGCGAGCACGTGCTGACCAAGACCTTCTATCTGCTGCGCGACTTCCCCGGTCGCTTCAACACCGGCCAGACCTGGGTCGAGACCTTGCCGCGCGAGGAAGACGAGGACAGCGCACAGCGGCCGGCACGCGGCGGCGATGGCGTCTCGCCGATCATCATCACCTCGAACGACCTCGCCGGCGCCTGGGCCGTGCGCCCCGACGGCCAGTACATGCTGCCGGTGACCAGCGGCGACGCCCGCCAGCGCGAGTTCGCCTACCGTGCCGGCGCCAACATCGTGATGTACACGCTGACCGGCAACTACAAGGCCGACCAGGTGCACGCACCTGCCCTGATCGAACGGCTCGGGCAATAGGATCGACATGAATTACGGCATCGCGTTCACGCCGCTTGTTCCAGCGATCGTCCTGTGGCTCGCGCTCGCCGCGATCGTCGTCATCGCGCTCGTGCTGCTGCTTGCGCGTGCGCGCGGTGCTGCCGTGCGCGTGGCCGCGCTGGCGCTGTTCCTGCTGGCGCTCGCCAATCCCTCCTTCACCCGCGAGGAACGCGAACCCCTCACCTCCGTCGCCGCCGTCGTGGTCGACAAGAGCCCGAGCCAGAATTTCGGCAACCGGACCCGTGAGGCCGCACAGGCGCAGGAAGCGCTGGTCGACAGCCTGAAGAAGATCAAGGGGCTTGAGGTCCGCGTGGTCGACGCTGGACAGGCCGATGGCGAAACCGACGGCACCCGGCTGTTCGGCGCCCTCGCCTCGGCATTATCGGACGTTCCGGTCGACCGCGTCGCCGGCGCATTCCTGATCACCGACGGTCGCGTCCATGACATCCCGGCCAGCGCCGCCGCGCTGGGCTTCCAGGCGCCGGTGCATGCCCTCATCACCGGGCAGAAGGACGAGCGCGACCGCCGCATCGCAGTCACGGCGGCGCCGCGCTTCGGCATCGTCGGGCAGACCCAGACCATTACCTACCGCCTCGACGACCAGGGCGTCTCCGGCGAGCGCGCCAAGGTCACGATCCGCAGGGACGGCGAGGTCATCAACGAGCGCACGCTGTCGAGCGGCCAGACCGCGAGCGTCGACGTGGACATCAAGCATGCCGGCCCGAACATCGTCGAGATCGAGGCCTCGCCGCTCGAAAGAGAGCTGACGCCGGTGAACAACCGCGCCGTCGTCGCCATCGACGGCGTGCGCGACAAGCTGCGCGTGCTGCTGGTCTCGGGCGAGCCGCATTCCGGCGAGCGCACCTGGCGCAACCTGCTCAAGTCCGACGCCAGCGTCGACCTCGTGCACTTCACCATTCTGCGCCCGCCGGAGAAGCAGGATGGCACGCCGATCAACGAATTGTCGCTGATCGCGTTTCCGACCCGTGAACTGTTCCAGCAGAAGATCAACGAATTCCAGCTGATCATCTTCGATCGCTACGCTCGCCAGGGCGTGCTGCCGATCGCCTATTTCGACAACATCGCGCGCTATGTCCGCTCCGGCGGCGCGGTGCTGGTCTCGGCCGGTCCCGACTACGCCTCCAGCACCAGCATCTGGCGCACGCCGCTGGATTCGGTACTGCCGGCCGAGCCCGTCGGCGTGACCGAGAAGCCGTTCTATGCGCATCTGTCGGATATCGGCAAACGCCATCCCGTCACGCGCGGGCTGGAAGGGGCAGCAAGCGAGCCGCCGCATTGGAGCCGCTTCTTCCGCACCGTCGACACCCGCAATGCCGTCAACCCGCCGGTGATGACGGGCGCGGACGGCAAGCCGCTACTGTTCCTGTCGCGCTTCGGCGAAGGCCGCGTCGCACTGCTGCTGTCCGACCACATCTGGCTGTGGGCGCGCGGCTATGAGGGCGGCGGCCCGCATCTCGACCTGCTGCGGCGGATGTCGCACTGGCTGATGAAGCAGCCCGACCTCGACGAGGAGGCGCTGCGCCTCCAGGTGCAAGGCAAGGATCTCGTGGTGGTGCGCCAGACCATGGGAGACAGCGTCCAGCCGGTGAGCGTGACCTCGCCCTCGGGCATATCGCACGATCTGACGCTGACCGCCGGCGATCCCGGCGAGTGGCGCGCCAGCCTGCCGGCGAACGAGCTCGGCCTGTGGCAGGCCACCGACGGCACGCTGAAGGCGTTGATCAATGTCGGCCCGACCAATCCGAAGGAATTTTCGGAAGTCACGTCCACCGTCGACACCCTGAAGCCGCTGGCGCAGGCAACCGGCGGCAACGCCGTGCGGGTGGTCGATGGCTCCAGTGTCGAGCTGCCGCGCATCGTGCCGGTGCGCTCGGCCAGCATGTTCCATGGCGACGGCTGGATGGGCGTCAGAATGCGCGACGCCAGCATCGTGAAGGGCGTCGGCGTGCTGCCGATCTTCGCTGGCCTGATCGGCCTGCTGCTGCTGCTCGGCGCATTTGCCGCAACCTGGGTCCGCGAAGGCCGCTAGAGCCATTTCCGTTCCGATGGAATCGGAACGGGACTCTAGTTTCTTGTTTTGACGCGTTTTCTTTACGCGAACCGGTATCCACTTCGCTCGAAAACGCTCTAGTTGCAGAAACAACACATCGGATCGGCCGGCTGTGCCGACCGGTCGGCCCGTGGTTGACATCCGTCCACGCTTCCTCGATGTTACATTATAACATCGCAAGGCCGGGAATTGGCACCTCGCGATGCGGGGTGCGTTTGGATGAAGTGGTTCCGTTCGAAGATCAGGTACGGCGCTCGGCTCGCGCTCTTTGCGATGCTGGTGCAGTTCGCGCTGACGTTCGGCCATAGCCACTGGTTCGCGCAGGCCGCCCCTCTCACCCAATCCTCGCTCCAGCGGACGGACAACACCAAGAGCATTGCTCCAATCGACCGCGCTGCGGTCCAGAAGCAATCGCCCTCGGGTCCTGAGCGGGAGGAGCGGCCGGGCGACGACAATTGCGCGATCTGCGCCGTCGTCGCGATGGCGAGCACCGTTGTGTTCGCGACGCCGCCTCTGCTGCAACTGCCGCAGGCGATCGAGCTGCTCCACCGCACCACCGACGCCGAATTCATCCATCTGAAATCGGCCGGCACGGCGTTCCAGCCCCGCGCCCCTCCCGCGTTCTGATCTCCAACGCTTGATCACACCTGGGTCCGCCGCGCCACAAGCGCGGACGGTCGTCCGGGAGCAGTTGAAGTCGAAACCGTCGCGCCGCGACGGCAGGCCGCCTCCGTACAAACATCTTCCGGACGACGCCTGACTGGAATGCAAGACCATGTCATCTGAATTGCGACGCGCGCAGCGTCTGGGCGGAGCCAGCCTGCTCCTGCTCGGCGCCGCCGCTACATCGGCGTTCGCCCAAGAACCGGCGCAGGACAAGTCGGCCACCGAGATCCCCGCCGTCACCGTGACGGCCCCGAGCCCCATCGTACGCAGAGTGGTGGTGCCGTCTCGCAACCCGGGACGTGCCGCGCAGGTGCGAAGTCTCGAACGCGCGGCTGACGCCACGCCGGCAGCCGCGGCCTCCGCGGCCGCACCGCAGCAGGGCGTGCTCCCGATCGTGACCAACCAATTTGCCACCGTTACTGTGGTCCCGAACGATGAAATCCGCCGCGAGGGCGGCGGGCAGCTCGGCGATCTTCTGTTCTCCAAGCCCGGCATCACCGGCTCGAGCTTCGCGCCCGGCGCCTCCAGCCGGCCGATTATCCGGGGGCTCGACGTCAACCGTGTCGGCATCGTCGAGAATGGCACCAATTCGAACGGCGCCTCCGATCTCGGCGAGGATCACTTCGTCCCGATCGATCCGCTCGCGACCAACCAGATCGAGGTGGTGCGCGGGCCGGCCGCGCTGCGCTACGGCTCGACCTCGATCGGCGGCGTCGTCAGCGCCACCAACAACCGGATTCCGGATGCGTTGCCGTCCTGCGCTCCATCGTTCCAGACTTACGGCATGCCGACAAAGGCCACGCTTGCGACGGCCGCGACATCGCCTTGCGTGACGGCCGAGACGCGCACAGCGTTCAGCTCGGTCGATCGCGGCATCGAGAGCGGCGTGCTGCTCGACACCGGCGGCGGCAATTTTGCCTTCCATGCCGACGCCTATGGCCGCACGACCTCCGACTACGCCATTCCGAGCTATCCTTACCTGAACGATCCGTCGCGCCCGTTTAACGGGCGCCAGCCGAACTCGGCGACGCGTTCGGACGGCGCCTCGATCGGCGGTTCCTACTTCTTCCAGGGCGGCTATATCGGCGCGGCGATCACGCAGAACGACTCGTTCTACCACATTCCCGGCATCGACGGCGCCGACCACAACACGCGGATCGACGGCCACCAGACCAAGATTAACGTCAAGGGCGAATACCGCCCCGACGCCGCCGCGATCGACGCGATCCGCTTCTGGGCCGGCGCGACCAACTATCGGCACAACGAGATCGGGCTTGCCGATCCCGCCGACCCCAACAGCGACGGCGTGCGGCAGACCTTCACCAACAAGGAACAGGAGATCCGCACCGAGGTGCAGTTGATGCCGTTCAACGCGCGCTTCGCCGAGGTGACGACGGCGCTCGGCTTCCAGGTCGGACATCAGGAATTGACCGCACCGAGCCCCGACAATCCGGGCACGCTGTTCAACGGGCTGTGGGACCCGAACAACAACACGCGCGTTGCCGGCTACGCCTTCAACGAGTTCAAATTCACGGAAGCCACGCGGGCGCAGATCGCCGGCCGCATCGAGCATGTCGAACTGCACGGCACGATACCGAACTTCCCGGCGGACCATCTGCCCGACGGTACGCCGCAAGCCGGCACTGCGCGCAATCCGTCCTTCACCCCGAAGAGCGGCAGCATCGGCCTGTTGCAGGACCTGCCGGGCGGCATGGTCGGCAGCATCACCGCGCAATATGTCGAGCGCGCGCCGAAGCCGGCCGAGCTGTTCTCGCGCGGCGCCCATGACGCGACCGCGACGTTCGACATCGGCGATCCGAACCTCACCATCGAGACCGCGAAGTCGGTCGAGGTCGGCGTGCGCAAGGCGACGGGACCGTTCCGGTTCGAGGCGACCGCCTATTACACGCACTTCGATAATTTCATCTATCGCCGGCTCACCGGCGTGACGTGCGACGGCGATTTTGACTCATGCGGCACGCCCGGCGCCGAGCTGAACCTGGCGGTCTACTCGCAGCGCAACGCGACCTTCCGCGGCGGTGAATTCCAGTCGCAGCTCGATGTCGGCGCGTTCCGGGGCGGCATCTGGGGCATCGAGAACCAGCTCGACGTGGTTCGTGCCACCTTCGCCGACGGCACCAACGTGCCGCGCATTCCGCCCTTGCGAATGGGCGGCGGCGTATTCTGGCGCGACGACAACTGGCTGATGCGCATCAATTTGTTGCACGCCTTCGCGCAGAACAACGTCGCCGTGATCGCGGAGACGCCGACGCCCGGCTACAACCTCTTGAAGGCCGAGGTAAGCTACAAGACCAAGCTCGACCGGAACTGGTTCGGTGCGCGCGAGATGATGACCGGCATCACCGGCAACAATCTCCTCAACCAGAGCATCCGCAACTCGGTGTCCTACACCAAGGACGAGGTCCTGCTGCCCGGCATCGGCGTGCGGGCGTTTGTGAACTTCAAGTTCTAGAGCACGATGAGCTTTGGTTGAATCGACGCGAGCCGCGAACTCGGATCACCTCTCCCGCAGGGAGAGGTCGGAGCGCATCGTGAGATGCGATCCGGGTGAGGGCTTACGGTCTCACCGAATGCTGCGGCCCCTCACCCGGATTGCTGCGCAATCCGACCTCTCCCCGCTGGGGAGAGGTGACGCCCGGACAGCCAACTGAACCTAATTTCGTCGCGCTTTAACCCGTCGCGACAAGCTCAGGCCGCGCGCGCCCTTCCGGGCGCAACTTCGAGCCGGCGCTCCAGCATGGCGATCGTAGCGTGCAGATTGTCAAGGCGAGCCCGAAGCGTCAGGGCAAGCATGGGATAGGTCGCGCTGCCCGGGTCGGCATTGCCGGCCTTACGTTCCTCCTCCTTGATATCGGCCTCGAGCATCCGACCGCGCCATTGCAGGTCGGAAATGAGCACGTGGAGGTGCAGGGACGAAGTCGCATCGAAACGGGACGTTGGTTGCATGTGATCGCCTCAATCTGAAACAGCCCCGCTTACGGTGCGGTGCATTGCACACATTGCAGCAAGACGGGTGCCAGGATGGAAACGGCTCCCTTCACGCGCAGGCGACCTTGGCGCCAGGGAGGCAATTCCGGAAAGCTCCGAGATGCAGCCCCCGTCAAAATCTCGCGGCGCGCATGCAGCGACTTCGCATCCAGTTGCGCAGCACGTCACAGCACGTACCGACTGCCTTCAGGGTCGCGCATAGACCCTAGTGCGAAGCTCCAAGTTGAATAAGGGATTCTCCCGATTGAAATTGGTCTTCCAACGGGTCTCAGTTCCTTGATGCAGATCAAGTGGCCTAGCGGATCACAACTCATGTCATTGGGAATTCGAAAGAAAATCCAGATGTCAAACGTTGTAAGCGGACTTGACTGGTCTTAGACGTCAGCCCGTAGGCAAAATAGCATGAGCGCAGCAGCGAATGCGAACACGACCAATGAGGTGGCGCGCTGGCACGCAATACCTCAGCATGAGGTCGTGGAGCGACTTGCTACCAGCTACGAGAGCGGGCTTGCTCCGGCTGAGGCGGCCGCTCGACTTCAGAAATACGGTCAGAACCGCTTGCCCGAAGGCAGGAAACGCGGCTGGTTTGCGAGGTTTCTCGCACAGTTCAACAACATCCTGGTCTACGTGCTGCTCGCTGCAGGGTTCACCAAGCTGATGTTGAACCTGTGGGTCGACGCGGCAATCATCTTTGGCGTGGTCGTTCTCAACGCGCTCCTCGGGTTTATTCAGGAGGGCAAGGCCGAGAAGGCGCTGGATTCCATCCGCAATATGCTGACCGCCGAGGCCCGGACGGTGCGCGGTGGGGAGACCCGCATGATTCCCGCAGAGGATCTTGTCCCGGGGGACGTCGTGCTCCTGGAGTCAGGGGACAAGATTCCTGCGGATCTGCGATTGTTCGAGACAAAGAACCTGCGAACAGAAGAGGCGGCCCTCACAGGTGAATCGGTGCCGGCAGAAAAAAGCGTCGAGGCGGTGCCTGCGAACGCGACGGTTGGCGACCGCGAAAACATGGCATTTTCCGGCACCATGGTCGTATCGGGTCGCGCGACCGGATTGGTCGTCGCGACCGGTACTGAGACGGAGCTTGGCCGTATCAACCAGTTGCTCGCCGACGTAAGCCCGCTCGAGACTCCGCTGCTGCGCCAGATCAAGCAGTTCGGCTACGCCATCAGCGCGGTGATCGGGGTGATCAGCGTTCTGATCTTCGCCTACGGCAAGTGGGTGAAGGAAATCGACTTTGTGGAACTCTTCCAGGCAGTCGTCGGCATCGCCGTATCGCTCATCCCGGAAGGACTACCCGCACTCATCACGATCACCCTGGCCATCGGCGTGCAGCGCATGGCCCAGCGCAACGCGATTGTCCGGCGGTTGCCGGCAGTCGAAACGCTCGGCTCGGTGTCGCGGATCTGCTCGGACAAGACGGGCACGCTGACGCTCATGGAGATGATGGTGGTGTCCGCCGTCACGGCCGAGTCGGCATATCAGGTCACCGGCGACGGCTATTCTCCCGAGGGGGAAATTAAGAAAGATGGACAGCCTGCGGGCAAGGACCCGGTCCTCGCGCTGATGGGACGAGTGTCCCTGCTCTGCAACGACGCGGAGTTGTTCCAGCAGGAAGGTACCTGGAAGGTGGAGGGCGATCCGACCGAGGGCGCGCTCTATCCGTTCGCGGCCAAGCTCGGCATGGATCGGCAACTCGAGCAGACGGCATCTCCGCGTATCGACGCCATTCCGTTCGAATCCGAGCACAAGTTCATGGCGACGCTCCAACGAGATGGGAACGGGGCGCAAGTGCTGCTCGTCAAAGGCGCCCCGGAAGTCATCCTCGAGCACTGCGATCGCCAGCAGACCGCCGACGGACAATCGAGCCCGCTCGACCGCGACCACTTCTTAAAACAATCGGACAGGCTTGCGGCCCAAGGCGAACGTGTGCTGGCGTTCGCATGGCTCCAGAATCCGAATGTGAAGGCTGGCGGTCTCACCGCGGCCGACCTGCCACGGACGCTTGTCTTGCTTGGCCTGATCGGCCTGCTGGATCCGCCGCGCAAAGAGGCCATCGAAGCCGTGAAGGAGTGCCACGATGGCGGCATCCGCGTCACCATGATCACCGGCGATCACAAGATCACTGCCGCGGCCATCGCCAAGATGCTTGGGCTTGGTGACGGAAAGACCGCGATCACGGGCGCCGAAATCGAGGACATGGACACCGCGACGCTGCAGGAACGCGTTCGCGCCGTTGACGTCTTCGCGCGCGCCAGCCCCGAACACAAGCTGCGGCTCGTGAAAGCGATCCAGGCCAACAATCAAATCGTGGCGATGACAGGCGATGGTGTGAACGATGCGCCCGCTCTCAAGAAGGCCGACATCGGGGTCGCGATGGGGATCAAAGGCACCGAGGTCACGAAGGAAGCTGCCGAAATGATCCTGGCCGACGATAACTTCGCCTCGATCTCGGCGGCGGTGAAGGAAGGGCGCACTGTCTACAACAATATCGAGAAGGCCATGCTATTCATGCTTCCGACCAACGTCGCGCAGGCGCTGGTCATTGCGGTGGCAATCTTTGCCGGGTTCACGATGCCGATCACGGCCCCGCAAGTGCTCTGGGTCAATATGGTCACGTCGGTCGCGCTCGGCCTGGTCATCTCCTTCGAGCCGCACGAGATCGATGTGATGCATCGGCCCCCGCGCGCAGTAGACCGCCCCATCGTGACCGGCTTCGGGATCTGGCGGATCATCTTTGTGGGCTTGGCGCTGCTTGCTTACACCTTGTTGGCGTTCTTCTGGATGACGTCGCAAGGCGCCTCGGTTGGGCTTGCGCGAACGGTGGCCGTCAATGCCATCACCATCGGCCAGGTGTTCTATTTGCTGAATAGCCGCTACCTGCTCGATTCGTCGCTCTCCCTGAAGGCGCACACCGGCAACGCGTACTTGCCGCTCGGCATAATTGCCGTCGTGATCCTGCAAATGATTTTCACCTACGTACCACCGGTCCAGGTGATGTTTGGCAACGAATCTATCCCGCTTTGGGTGTGGCCCTGGCTTCTTGCAGGCGGATTGCTGTTCTTCCTCGTGGTCGAGGCAGAAAAGCTCGTCATTCGCTCGTCAAGCTCGCTGCGAAAGGTTGTTGTCGACGCGGAAGCAGGCGCGTGAGGCGTGATTTTTGCTGCTGCGCCGATTGCGCCGACCTTAGTGCGTTCGGGCCACGGGAGCTAGAGCCGTTTCCGTTCCGATGGAATCGGAACGGGGCTCTAGATTCTTGTTTGACGCGTTTTCTTTACGCGAACCGGTATCCACTTCGCTTGAAAACGCTTTAAGCTTCACGCGCAAGTTCCGCACGAGCCGCTGCCAGTTCCTTCTTCTGCTCCGGGCTCACCTTCGGATATGCAAGGTCGAGCTTCTCCACTGCCTCCACGATTGCCGCTGCGACGACAAGACGGGTGAACCATCTGTTGTCGGCCGGCACCACGTACCACGGCGCTTGCTCCGATGCGGTAGCCGCGATCGCCGCTTCATACGAGTCCATAAAGTCGAGCCAGTACTTGCGTTCGCGCACGTCCGATGCATCGAACTTCCAGTTCTTTCCGGGGTTGTCGAGGCGCTTCATGAAGCGCTTCTTCTGCTCTTCGCGCGAGACATGCAGGAAGAACTTGAGGATGACTGTGCCCTGGCGGGTGAGGTAATCCTCGAAGTGCGCGATGTCTGCCAGCCGTTCGTCCCAGATCCGGGGACCCACGAACGACGGCGGGAGCCTCTGCTGCTTCAAGATATTCTCGTGAACGCGCACAACGAGGACCTCCTCGTAATAGGAACGATTGAAGATTCCGATCCGCCCACGCTCCGGCAGACGCGAGACGTAGCGCCACATGAAGTCATGTGCGAGATCCTCCTGCGAGGGCTGCTTGAACGAAAAGACCTGGCAGCCCTGCGGATTCACTCCCGTCATGACGTGTTTAATGGTGCTGTCCTTGCCAGCCGCATCCATGGCCTGGAACACGAGCAACAGCGACCAACGGTCCTGGGCATAAAGCATGTCCTGTTCTTCTGCGAGCCACCGGGTGCCCCGCTGAAGAAGCTCGGCAGCTTCGCCCTTTTCCATTTTCAGACCACACGTGTCGCCGGGGTCGAAGTTCTTCAGCCGAAAGCCCTTGCCGCTGGAAATGCGGAATGGGTGGACGTACTTCTCGATCTGGTCGAGAATCTCTTTTCTCGGCATGGAGTGTCCTCCTTCCTTAAGACAGAAGATTCTAAAACAAGGAAAGTCTCGCGCTGTCTGCTCAACGACCCGGGCCTGACCTGCTCTCCGACAGCCTTGATGGGCCGTGCGTTATCCTATCATGACGACAGGGCTCCATGTGTCGCGCCAGGTGCCGCGCGGCCCAGTCTTTCGCAACGCAGCGCATAGAGCGCGGCTTCGCAATGCTTGCGATAAGATCAGAATGATATAAGACACGCCCGCTTTTCGCATGGCGCGAAGTGAAAATGTGCCAAGGGGCCAGAGGTCCGCATATGGAGGTGGCATAGCCCCGAGGATCCGCGGCGAGGAGGCCGTGCTCGGCGGCCTCGCCGTCCGAGACGTGCACTACCTCCTTCGCGTGGGATGTTCAGCCCACCGGTCCCGGGGTCCAATTGTCTCCTGCCAGCGGGCTAACTCTTACGCCACCAATGACTCCGATCTCCAGGCTTGGATCGAAATGGCGCATCGTCCGCTCGTTGAGGTCAATGATGCGGCCGGGCCTTAGTGGCCCCACGTCATTTATCTTGACGATGACCTTCTTGCCTACGGCTTCGACGAGGGCATATTTCGGTTTCGCACCAAATTGGACCCCACCAAATTTCCGACGCAAACTCGTCTTGATGGCAGCTGCCCAGGCAGAGGGATCATAACGCTCGCCGGAGGCTGTGCTCGGACCGCCCTCCTCCTTGCCGGGCTTGAAAGGATTGTACATGGATGCCGCGCCAACGATCGCATCCCCGGACGCGGCATCGACGGCGGCACTTGAGTGAACTCGACGCGTTTCACTTCGAGCATCGGTAACAGAAACGGCAAGCGCAACCAGGGCGCCGCAAACTGCGGCGCTCGAGTGGAACAGCAT
>JAEWFG010000294.1 GCA_023388935.1 Pseudomonadota bacterium
CTATCCGAAGGCTTCAGCCACTTCGTCACCTCCATAGCTGCTCCGGTTGCTTCCGGCTGGAGCGTTTCGCCGGGTGGGACTTGCACCCACTGGAAAGCGCCGCCTTCTCACGGCGCACGCCAACAGCCGACATTGCGCCATCTCATTCGATAACGTCGTCGGCGGTGGTGAGCAGCACGGATGGTATCGAAAGACCAAGCGCTCCAGCAGCCTTGAGGTTGATTACGAGATCGAACTTCTCGGGCCGCTGTATCGGCAAGTCATTTGGCCGGGCACCGTGCAGGATTTTCCCGACATAAGCTCCGGCCTTTTGAAACATGGCGGCTAAGTTCGGACCATACGCTATGAGACCACCGGCTTTTGGAAATTCGGTGAACAAGGAAATGAGAGGGAGCCGATTAGCTAGCGCAAGCTCGCCGATTTGCTTTGAATGGATGAAGACAAGTGGGGACGACAAGAGAATGCCGGCTTGGACCTGCTTTGTCTTCGCTGCCTCCAACGCGCGCCCCCAGTCAGTTGGGGAGTGCACTTCAATGACTTCGGCTTCGACACCGACCGCCCGTACCGCCGCAGTAGCCGCAGCGAACTGCGCCGCGTTGAGGCTGGGGATGCCAAAGATTGCGATGCGAGAGAGCCGGGGAACTATCTCCTTGAGTAGCCCGACCTGTTTTCCGCTAAGCTCCGGAAGATCAAGAAACATCCCGGTCAAATTGCCGCCAGGGCGCGCAAGGCTCTTGATATATCCCATCGCGAGGGGATCGCTCTCCAAGTCTACCCCAACGATGGGAATGCTGCTCGTTGCGTTCTTTGCCGCGGCAATCGCCTCTGGAGTGTCTGCGAAAATAGCCTTCACCTCGAGCCTAACAAGATCGCCTGCAGCCCCATTCATTAGCTCTGGTCTGAAGTTGGTAAAGCGCTTCTCGATTGCGAGATTCTTGCCCTCCACATAGCCCTCTTCAGCCAGACCACGCCCCAGGGCGGCATTCATCGGCGGGGCCCCGGGGGGCGGCACGGGGCTGAGCCGGCCGATCACCGGCATTTGTTCACCACGCGCTGCTAGCGGCCACGTTGTCGCGGCGGCAATCAGCGATATGAACTTGCGCCTCCTCATTGCTGCCCCCGAAGGTTCAGAACAAAGGCGATATACGACACAGCTTAGCACACTCGAAGACGCCTGGAGAAGCTTTGGTCATCGATGCCCTATGCCGCAACCGATGTCCCCTGAGGGCCCAAAATAGCAGTCAGCCTAACGGTCCCGTGGCGTCCGGATTCCCGCAAACAGCCGACGTGACAGCAACTGTTGCGTTGCTCAGCTCAGGGCCACATCGCTGAAACTCCCTACCCGGAATTCTCCCGCAGCCATCGCACTGTCTCCTGCACCACTTGATGGCCGAACGACCCTACGAACTCGTGGGCCGCCGCGTCCGTCAGCGAGTTGTGCTCGGCAAAGCCGTGGTCCAGTCTGGGCAGCACCCGCCATGTCCCCTTGCCGGGGTGGTGTGCATTGACGATGGCGGCGATGTATTCGTGGTCCATCGGCAGCGTGCGGATGTCGTATTCACCAATCAGCGCGAGTACCGGGACATCCAGCGACGCCCAGGCACGCGCGATGTTCTGGCCGTTGAGTTGCCGCACGTGCTGCAACGTCCGCAAGCCATCGAAGTGCTCGTCGTCCTGGGGAAACCGCCGCTTCGCCACGGCCGTGACCTCGGGATGCTGGGTGGTGGCTTCGCGCACGGAGAATTTCTCCACCAGGAGATAGTGCAAAAGCTCGGCCATCCGGCGCTGCTCGTCCTCGAGCTGCACCAAGTCGGGTTGTGACCTGAGCCAGCGATTGCGCCTCCAGTTTTCGACCAAGTACTCGCCGAACGGCCGCACCACTGTGCCATAGGCGACGATGCCCTTGACCGGCTCCGCCGTTGCCACCAGCGGGGCGACCCAGCCGCCCGCGCTGAGGCCGAAGATGAATACATTGCCGTTGTCGACGAAATCGTAGGACTTGAGCTTCCTGAGCGCGCTGGTGAACAGCGCGACCTCGTCGTGAAAGTCGACGTCGCGGCACGGCGTGCCAGTGCTGTCGCCGACCCCGCTCTTTTCGGTGCGCATGACGACGAAGCCCGCCCGGGTCAGCCGGTAGATCAGCTCACGCATGAGGTTCGGCACGGGCAGCGGAAGATCGACCGAGCCGCAGTCCCACCCCTGCACAAACAGGATCGACGGCAGCTTGCGCGTGTTGCCCATCGGCATGGTCACGATGCTGCGCACGGTAGCGCCCGGCGCCTCGACGGCATCGTAGAGGACCTTGATATCGCCCGGCTGCTCGCGCGGCCACTCACCTAGGATCACTTCGATATCCATCTCCCTACCGCCGCGCTGTACGCGGGACGTAAGGCGGTCGCCCGACTTGAAGGCTTTCACCCCGGCCAAAAACGCGTCGACGGACCCGACCAGCGCGCCGTTGATGGACAGCAGAATGTCGCCGACCCGCAAATCGGACCGTGCCGCCGGGCTGCCGGGAATGATCTTGCTGACCCGGATGTGATGGTCCGGCGCTGGTTCAGCAGTCACTCCGAGAAACGGGTGTCGAGGCAAGGTGTCTGAGGTAGGCGACCCGTTCACACCCGCCATCGCGGGGCAACTGAGAGAAAGTAAGACGGAGAAGATACTCGCGACAGTCCCGATCGAGAAATTTGGCGGATACATTCTCAGGCCTCCTAATTCCGTCTCTGACCATTGATCACAAAAGGCCTTCTGGTCGCGAGAGCAGAGATCCCACACGCTTATGCCTAACCGTACTGTGATTGAAACGCCGAGCGTGGGCAACCGAAGGTTACGGCCCGATTTGTACAGGCAAGTGAAACTTTCGAGGTCTGCAATGGGTCCATTAGCGCCGTTTTGACTGTCAACCACGCACTTCCGATCTACCCCGAACAGCCGACATTTTCGTGGGCAGTCCGCATGTCTCAAACGGGCCATGAAGAGACATCCGGCGGTCCTCTATCCGCATCGCAGCCGGGCTCGCCGTGGTGAGCCACATCCTAACGATAGAGCCGCCGGACGCGTGCCCGGCGGCTCATTGCCTGCGCCTTAACTGGTCGATGCCCCTCCGGAGTGGCTACTTCTTTTCCACCAAGATCTGCTTGCAGTCCTCGGTGCCGATGTTCTCGGCCGTATGTCCGGGCGTCACCGGCGTGGCCTGTACCGTGCCAGCCTTGGTGTCTCGCACGTCCGACTTGCCGTCGGGCGAGGCGAGCTTGGTCTTGCAGTCGGTGATATTGTAGACGATCCCCGACAACAGGTGGGAGTGCAGCTTGTCGAACACGCCTTTCTTGCGATCCACCGCGATCACACGCAAGTTAGCGTCCTCGAAGATCACCTTGTAGACGCTAGGGTCGGCTGTGTAGCTCGGCGCGGCGCTCTGTGCGACCGAAGCAGAAGGGCTTAGGCCCACCAAGATCGCCGTACCCAGCATCATTCCGACAAACGATTTCATTGCTTTCCTCTCCTATCGGCCAATTGGCCATCCGTGGTGAAGCATCGACGCCGCGGGGGCACTTGCCCGCGACGGCGTGGTGTTCTGTGAGAGATATCGGCTACGCTGCCACCGCAGCCCTCTGCTTCCGTCGCCACCAGACGATCAAACCGCCACCAGCAGATATCAGGCCGGGCAGGATGCCGCCGACGATTCGAGCCGGAACGAGAACGGCGCGCGCTACAATTACTTTGATTTTATACTTATCCCCCCTGGCGCAGCCTGAGCCATGTTGGCCGGGCCGGTCAATCGGCAATTTGTTACGCTTTTTGTCTGTGGCTAGATGACCGAGGTCGCGGGCGACTGAGTGGCATGTCCGGATGGGGTCAATTCGCAACGAACCCCACCGATCATGACCGACATCCGATGTCCGCTTCGTCCCGCTTGCGACCGAAACGGCATGGCACCGCAATATATCGCAAAGGGCCCAGGCTGTGTGAAAAGTCCCATCGATGCTATGATTCTGCGCGTGAATCGGCGAATCGGGAGCGCTGGATGTCAGGCTTCGTGGAGGGGATTGATCGGAGTCAAAGCAGTTTGTTCCCGGCGGCAGTTGAGGACTATGTAGCCGACGATAATCTGGTTCGCGCGGTTGACGCTTTCGTTGAGGGTCTTGATCTTGGCAAGCTCGGCTTTGGTCGGTTTGTCCCGCTGTACAGAGGGCGGCCCTGCTATCATCCGGCGACGCTGCTCAAGATATACATTTATGGCTATCTCAATCGCGTCCCATCGAGCCGTCGCTTAGAGCGCGAGTGCCAGCGCAACATCGAGCTGATCTGGTT
This sequence comes from Pseudomonadota bacterium, assembly GCA_023388935.1. GTDB lineage: Bacteria > Pseudomonadota > Alphaproteobacteria > Rhizobiales > Xanthobacteraceae > Bradyrhizobium. The sequence continues at coordinate 4,315 of JAEWFG010000294.1, forward strand.
GACGGGGCATCTGGTACCGGACTTCAAGACCATCGCGGATTTCCGTAAGGACAATGGCAAGGCCATTCGTGAGGTTTGCCGTGCCTTCGTGGCACTGTGCCGCGAGCTTGATTTGCTGAGCGAGGCGAGCGTCGCCATTGACGGATCCAAATTCAAGGCTGTCAATGCGCGCGATAAAAACTTCACCGAAGCCAAGATGAAACGGCGTTTGGAGCGGATTGAGGAGAGCATCGCGCGCTACATAGCGCAACTGGAGACCGCCGACCGCTGCGGTGATGCGATGCCAGAGGCAAAGGTTGAGCGGTTTAAGGACAAAATCGCGCAACTGAACGCGGAGATCGCGCGGCTCAGTGTCATCAATGCCGAGATGGTGAAGAGTAAAGACAAGCAAATCTCGCTGACCGATCCTGATGCGCGTTCGATGGCAACGAGCGGCAAGGACACCGGGATCGTCGGCTATAACGTGCAAGCCGCAGTCGATACCAAGAACCATCTGATTGTGGCCCACGAGGTGACGAACGTTGGCACGGATCGCCATCAACTGTCGAACATGGCGGAGCAGGCGCGAACCGAGATGGGCGTTGAGATGCTCGATGCTGTGGCGGATCGCGGCTATTACGCGAGCGAAGAGATTCGCGCCTGCGAAGAGGCAGGCATCGCCGTCACGCTACCAAAGCCCATGACCTCGAATGCGAAGGCGGCTGGGCGTTTCGGCAAGCAGGACTTCCGGTACGTGGCGGCGGAAGACGTGTACATTTGTCCTGCCGGACAAAAGCTTACCTACTTTTTTACGACCGCGGACAAAGGTTTGGTGTTACGTCGCTTCCGGACCAGCGCCTGTCAGGGTTGCGCTATCAAGCATAGCTGCACCACTGGCAAGGAGCGACTGATCTCCCGATGGGAACACGAGGCCGTGCTTGAGACTGTGCAGGCGCGCCTGGATCATCATCCAGAGAAAATGACAGTGCGTCGTTCGACAGCGGAACATCCGTTCGGCACCATCAAGGGCTGGATGGGAGCAACGCACTTTCTCACGAAACGGCTGCCGAAGGTGGCAACTGAGATGGCGCTCAATGTGCTCGCCTACAACATAAAGCGCGTGATGGCGATCATCGGCGTGGCTGGGCTGCTGGAGGCCTTGGCTACCTGAGCCAGGGACTTGCGCATTCAAATGGACGCCAACAGACGGCCCAGGGAGCGCTACGCGCATCCGGAGACAGCTTCCAGGAAGAATGTGCTCAGCCGGGCAAGTTGCCGGCGGTTCGGTCTGCGCGCGGTGCTGATGCGAGTTTTTTTACACAGCCTGGGCCATCAGCAGACTTAGGTAGACCCGCTGAGAGCGATGTGAAGCTTAAAGCGCGCGGCTGAAAGGCGCAGCGATCTACTGGGCCTTGTTCCTCGTCTCTTGGGCCTTTTGCTGGAGCTGTTTTTCCTCCGCGGCAGTCAGTGGGACCAGTTTGACCGTTAGTTTATCGACCTTGCCGGTGAACCGGAACGGCGGCTGGTAATCTTTGTCCTCCACGCCCGTGCGCGTATCCATCCCGACATCGAAGGTTTCGTCAATCGTCTCGACGAATGGGATAGTGTGCGGGATCGTATTACGGGCGACTTCCTTGCCATCCACCCACAGGACGCCGGTGCCGCCTTTGGCAAAACCGGGACCGTCATACTTGAAGTCAAACATGACTGTGTGCCTGCCGGGTGAGAGCGCCGCTTGGCCTTCCCAGCGGAAGCGTTCCAAGTCAAAGAAGTTGTACACAAAGACTGGTTTGCCTTTGAGCAAGTAGAGTCCATGGCCACCGGCACGACCGCCGAGCGTATTGATCATGCCTTCTGCATCTCCTTGAGGAATATCGACCTCGGCGGTGATGGAGTAAGACTTGCCGAGAATGTCGGGGGCGCTGCTGTAAGGAAGACCGGACGATTCACCGGAATAGGTGAAGACAGTTCGACCGGCGGTCGCGCTCGGCCTCGGCGTGGCGGCGCGAGCGGAGAAGCTGTTGTCCAGCGGGAACACGTCATATTTCTGCGCCGTGACCATAAAGAGCTCCTTCATATCGCGCACCTTGTCTGGCATCTTGGCGGCGAGATCGTTGCTCTCTGAATAATCATCGGCGAGCTTGTAAAGCTCCCAGTTGTAGCCGTTGATGACATCGGGAAACTTGCCCAAGCCCAAATCCCAGGGTGGGAGGGGCGGCGTCGTGGCGGCGATCCAACCGTCGTGGTAGATGGCGCGGTTGCCCACCATCTCGAAATATTGCGTGCTGCGGGTGGAGGGCGCGTTCGCGTTGGCTTTATCAAAGGTGTAAGCCATGCTCACGCCTTCGATAGGCTTCTGTGCCACGCCATTGACCATGATGGGCGCTTGAATGCTTGCGGCCTCGAGTATGGTCGGCACGACGTCGATCATGTGATGAAACTGCGTGCGGATACCGCCGACGTCCGTAATGTGGCCTGGCCAGGAGATGGCCATGCCTTGACGGGTGCCGCCGAAGTGCGACGCGACCTGCTTGGTCCATTTGAATGGCGTATCAAAGGCCCAAGTCCAACCCACCGCCATATGGGGCGTGGTTTCGGCCGAGCCCCAAACGTCGTAGAATTTCAACTGGTCCGGGACTGGAATGTTGACGCCTTGGATCGCGGCCATATCAACCGGGGTGCCGATGGTGGATCCTTCGGCGCTGCAGCCGTTGTCCCCGCTGATGAAGATGATGAGTGTGTTGTCGAGCTTGCCCTCGTCTTCGACTTCCTGAATGACCCTGCCGATTTCATGGTCGGTGTAGGCTGCGTAGGCCGCAAAAACATCCGCCTGACGGATGAAGAGCTTCTTCTCGTCGGCACTCAGCGTGTCCCATTTCTGAAGCTTCGCTCCTCCAAACTCCGGCTGGCCATCCGGCCACGGTGTGAGCTGGGTATTCGCCGGGATCACGCCTAACCGTTTCTGGTTGGCGAAGATCGTCTCGCGCAGCTTTTCCCAACCCGCATCGAACAAGTGCATGTCGCTGATCTTCTTGATCCACTCTGGCGTGGGCTGGTGCGGTGCATGCGTGCCTCCGGGAACGTAATAGAGGAAGAATGGCTTGTCGGGCGCGGCGTTATTCAGCCCCTTCAGGTAGTTGATCGCCTCGTCGGCCATGTCGGTGGTGAGGTTGTAGCCGGGGTGTCCGATCCACGGATAGACTTGTGTCTGGTCGCGGAAGAGAAACGGCGTCCACTGGTCGGTCTCGCCGCCGATGAAGCCGTAGAAATGATCGAAGCCCATCCCGCTCGGCCATTGGTCAAAGGGCCCCGCCGAACTGATTTGATAGCTCGGCGTGTTGTGGTTCTTGCCGAACCACGACGTCGCGTAGCCGTTCTCCCTCAGTATCGTACCGACGGTGGCACTCTCGGGTCCGATGATCGAGTCGTAGCCCGGGTATCCAGTGGACATTTCTGTGATCACACCGAAGCCCACCGAGTGATGGTTGCGCCCTGTGATCAGCGCCGCGCGGGTCGGCGAGCAGAGCGCAGTCGAGTGGAACTGCGTGTAACGCAGTCCGCCGTTCGCGATGCGGTCCATGGACGGCGTCGGGATGACACCGCCAAAGGTACTCGTCACGCCGTAACCTTGGTCATCGGTCATGATCAATAGGACGTTGGGGGCACCTTTCGGAGGCACCACGGTCGGCGGCCAATACGCTTTGGAATCTTTGGCGTCCAGATTGATCGTTCCGCCAAACGGGGCCGGCGGAGGCGGAAGATACTTGCCATCTATCGTAGTCGTGGCACTGGGTGAACCCGGCGTGCCGGTCGTCTGTTGCGCTGTCGCTAGTACACACGGAAGCATTACTGACGTGAGCGCTGTAAGCGCTAGTGCAGTCGTCTTCATGCTCTTCATGGGCTAATCCTCGCCGACACAATCGGATGGGCCACCCCCTTGCAAGACCGTGATAGGACGCCGCACCTGCTTGTTGATTCAGATCAACGAAGTCGGCTTCGGGTCAAGAGCGCCGGTTTGAGCCGCAGCCGGTGATTTCCGGTCTGCCTTCAACTCCGGACATGTCCCCGCGCCGCGTAAGCTGTCGCGAAGGGCCATGACCGGACGCGATCAGCAATCAATCTTCTAGGCCATCACCACTACTAGGGCGTCACTGGAACTTACGTCGGCTCCGCAAGTCGCAACCCTGACACGATGGCCTCGCGAAGCTCGGGCATCAGGGTCGCGACTCGATTTTTCGGGAGCGGCATGGCGTGTGTCAGCGAGCGCATACGGTTTAACGCCTCGCGAGCTTGATCCAACTTTCCCACATGCGCATAGCAAATGCCCAGGAGTTGGTAGGCCAACGGGCTTTCATCCTCCTGAATGGCGACCAACAGTTTTGGAATTGCTTCCTCGAAGCGCCTACAAACGATGTGGGCACCTGCAATTCCATACAAGCTCCAGCCCACGCGCGTCCGCGGGCTAAGCCGCAGCGACGCCTCCAAATGCTGTATGGCAAGATCTGGCTGACCTGCCCAGAGCCTCAGACACCCGCTGGCGTGCCATCCTCGCGCAAAGCTCGGATTAAGCGAAAGTGCCCGATCTACAAGGGCGACCATCGAATTGATGTCCTCACCGAAATAACCAAGTGCGAAAGCGGCATTTACGATTGTAGTAGGATCATCAGCGGCTACAGCGAGCGCCCTTCGCCCGCGGCGTAGGCCTTTGCGACAATTCGCGTCTTGATTGTCGCACCAGCCGAAAAGGTCGCTGTTCATGTGGAAGGTCGCCGCCAAAGCGAGGGCCGGCCCAAAGTCTGGGTCGCGTTCGATTATCCCTTCAAATAGCTCTTCGAGTTCAGTGATCCGTCGTGCCGGCGATAGCATCATTGCATGCGCCCGCAAGTAGAGGTCGTAGGCCCCCAAATCCTTCGTAGGCTGGCGGGTGGCTCGCCATGCCTCGGCTGCCTGCAAGGTCGGTTCGATGATTCCGGCAACTGATGATGCGACCTGATCCTGCAAAACGAATACCTGTTCGAGCGAACCGTCAAAATGATCAGCCCATAAATGCGCAACGGTTTCCGCTTCGATCAGTTGCGTGCTAATTCGCACGAGGTCCCCGCTCTTTCTAACCGAGCCTTCGAGTAGATATCGCACCCCAAGTTGGCGCCCGACCTGCCTGATGTCGATCGCCTGCCCCTTATAAGTGAAGCTCGAATTTCGAGCGATAACGAACAGCCAACGAATGCGGGCGAGGGCTGTTGTGATTTCCTCGACCATGCCATCAGCGAAATAGTCCTGCTCCGGATCACCCGACATGTTCCGGAATGGCAGCACCGCGATTGATGGCTTTTCAGAAAATGCGCCGGGCGCTGGAGGTGAGACCGACTTTGGGGCTAAGGCCCGCTCATGGACCTCACCAACAAAGCGGATGCCTTTTCGAAGGAGTGTCCGGATTAGACCCTGTGCATCTCCCGTGTCACCGACCGCACGTCGCGCCGCATTGATGCGAGTAGTCAGTGCCGACTCTGAGACGATGCGGCCGCCCCATACTGCCTGCAGCAGTTCGTCTTTGGTTACGACGCGGTCGCGATGCTCTACCAAGTACGCGATAAGGTCAAATACCTGCGGCTCGATGGCGACCGGCTCCTTACCGCACCAGAGCTCCCGGCGATCAGTATCGAGTAGGTACCTACTGAATGTGAACTGCATGTCCCCCAACGTCTAATTGTGTTCGTAAGGGAAAGACAAGTGCATCTTAAGCCAAAATCAACCCCGCGATAAAGCGGTTTATCGCTGAGCAGGACATCATTGGCCGCAAATTAGTGCTCGGGATCTATCACATTTCCAATTGCAATTAGAGGAGACAGTCAAAATGAAACAGTTGGCATTCTTGGTGATTGCAAGCAGCATTTTGTTGCCGTCGTCTTGCTGGGCACAGCAGCACGTCAACGCCCAACATCCAGTCACCACGACACTCACACACCCCGATGGCTCAAAGGAAGTTCATCGTCCGGACGGAACCGTGATAACGGAAAGCGGCGGCGTGGGACACGTCTATCGCCCCAACGGAAGCGGGGATGCTTATTTGATTGGCCCGGACGGCCAACATTATCAAAGAAAAGCTTGTTCGGGAGGTTATGGCCCAACCACATGTGCGTACAGTGATCCAATTCCAGCACGGTAGTTGTAAACAAACAGATCAGAGCGTTCGAGGACATTTCATCGCGTGCGTCTGCAGGCAACGCAAAGGTTTTTGATCATGAATACCTCACTCAAATGTTTATCACTTGCCTTCGTACTGGTTGCGGGTTCGGTGAGTGCTCAAAACCTGAATCCTGAATGGACACCCCATGAGCAGACGGCTGACGAACGATTGCAGAATTTTCGCCCTCCTCCGCCTCCGCCGCCTCCTCCTCAGCGGCAGATATCGCCGACCCTCGTAACGCCTTGTTGCAGCGAAGACCATGTCCACCCGGCCCCGATCGGACCCGGGCTAATAGTTAGAACAAAGTGAAATTGCGAGATTTGGACCGAAGCACGAGCCAAGTGGGCGAGCCACTAGGTGGTCTAGTATTCGGAGGTTTGACAATGCGAAAAGCTTCGATGGGTTTTGGGTTGCTCTTTTTCGTTGTCTTTGCTGGAGCAGGCGCTGCAAAATCAGACTGTATGTATGCTGGTCAATCCTATTCCGAGGGTGCTGAAGTATGTCTAAGTGGGTACTGGGCAAGATGCCGGTTCAACTCATGGCAAGGCATGGGAGTACAATGCAGCGAGCATCGACCGGGCAGTGTCATTGCTACGCCGATTCGGTCTGTAGGTAGTCCATCCTCTTTTCGACGTCCGGACGACAGTTGTTCGGCAGCGCACCGCACATAGGCTCCTTCCGGAAGCGGTCGCGGATGCGGATCATCAATGTCGGGGCCTCTCTTTCAACTTGCAACTTACCATGGCGGGCCTCGGTCGCATCGGCTGACTTCCGCTTCGGGGTCATTTTCGACAGACACCGCGGGCTTCGGTTACCGGTTGATGTCTGCTCTTCCCCGAAAGCGACCTACTTACTGCACGGCAACGGTATGCCCCGCACTGTCCGATGGCACACATCTACTGAAGCCGATCGCCGGGCAATCTGGTGACCCGGCGAGCGCTAGCATCCTCGCGACGTGCACCGGGGGCCCGGCGGCAGGATATTCTGCAGCTTGGGCGCGTCGCCGTAGATTTGAACCGGGGCAGGCGCTGGGGCCGCGCCGTCAATTGCTCTCGCCGTCGTGCGAGCGCTGTCCAGTTGAGCGCGACAATTTATGTAGGCATCAGTGCCGGGGCGAGCCCCGTAGCTCTGACATTTCTGATCGTCTTTCGCGCTACGCTCTGCAATTCGCTCCTCAGTAGTAAGACAGCCGCCCAGCGAAAGTCCCAGAACGACGACAGCAACGATTCGCATCAATTCCTCCCCCAGCCGCAGGTATCCAATCGCAACTCCCGCGCGAAATCAACTATCTGACGCTAGCGTCAAGTTTAGGGGGGCACGACAACGCCCAGGTGTCGGTCAAGCTATTTGGCCAGCCTTCGTTTCAAAGCCAGGATCAATTCGGCTGCGCTTTTGAACCTGTGCCGATATCGCTTTTTTACAACCGCCTCGGTCATGATCAGCGGGCGCTCAGGGAGGCTGGCCATAGACGTGAGGATGAAGTCGAGCGGCTGCCGGTTCTGCTCATCCAATCTGGCGACAACGACGAGACCCTGGCGTGGCTTCGAGCCACGCCGCAGCGTCCATGCCGGGCAATGCTTCTGGGAATGCTTCCAGCATCGAACCACGCGCAGAGATATGAAAGAGCCGTCTTTCACTGCTAGGCAGCCCCCGGCACGCTCGGAAATGAGGGCCGGATCTACGCTCGGCAAGCCGGCGCCGATCTCGGCGGCGAGCCGTCTGATCAGGTTGATACGCTCGCCGCGCGTCTCCAAGTAGCTGTAATCGGCGTCAGGAACGTAGCCGATCAGCGCATAAGCGTTGCGAAGGCTACCAAACCGGCGTTCGTACATGTACGCCTTGGGCGCCCCCCTCGCCCGATCGATCACGGCGCGAGACAAAGCTCCCTGGCGCAGGTGGAGAACCCTCAGTTTCTTGAGCAACTCGTCCGACGACGGCCGTTGTCGCAATCGCCGCTCCAGAATTCGCTGGGCGTCATCGAAGACGTTTCGGGGCACAATCTGTTCGAACGCATCTTCTCCTCGAACCCATCTGGCCTTGCCATTGATGACGCGACGCTGCCGCAAGCGGCTCGATGTCCGATAGTAGACGGTACTTCCCACGTAATTCTCGTTACGAACGATGCGCCCGATCATCTGGAGATTCCACGAAACCGCACGATGATTGGCAACGCCCCTCGCGTTCAGCTCGCGCGCGATAGCGGTTTCATTTTTCCCACCGACGAAGCTTTCGAATATCCATCGCACGACCGCGATTTCGTCGGGCGGCCCGGCCCGTAGCACAACCCGGTCGGTCTGCAGTGCCTTTTGCTGCCCGCGCTCGAGAAAGCCCTTTGAGTTCCCTTGTGCATCGACCAGCTCTCTGCGCAACGCAAAGCCTGGCCGACCACCCACCCAGAAACCAAGCCCCGCGACGCGGCTTTGCCCGGCGAATACTTTGGCCGAGAGCTCGCGGCTATATTCCGCCGCCATCAAGCGCTTGAGGTTTTTGAAGATGCCCGAAAGCGGGCTGCCGTCGTTCTCGAAAACCTCGGCGCAGTAGATGACCTTTATGCCGGCCTGCTTGCAGATGAACTCGTAGTATGCGCTCTCATCGGTGTCCTGAAATCTTCCCCAGCGGCTGACGTCGAGCACCAGAACATTGGCAAAGTCGCAGGCTCCCGATTGGACGTCGTTGAGGAGGCTGATGAGCCCCGGCCGGTTATTCAGCCTTAGCCCGCTGATTGCCTCGTCGACATAGGTGCTCACGATGGTGAGCCGGTGTTCGGCGGCGTAGAGTGCGATTGCAGCCATCTGATTTGGGATGGAGTACTGCTGTCGCTCCGTTGACATCCTGATGTATTGGGCCGCCCGAAGTTCTTGTTCCCGACGTCGGGGCAGCTTGCCATTTTGAACAGTGAGTGCCGTTCCCATGGAACGCCCCTACAGCTGTGATTGTGCAGCCTATCCTAGCCAGCTTGAAAACCAAGAAGGACCATTCTTTCCGAGCCATCCGAGCAGGAGCGAACCGACGATCGAGGCCAAGGCCGACCAAAGCCAAGACCGACCGCGCGCGGCACTGATCGAGCGCAGATACAGAAGCGCCCCGAGTAACGTTCCGTAATTTTTCCTGAAGTCCCCATTGAGCCTAGCAATGTTGGACAGGTCGGAAGATATCTCGACTTCATCAGCCATTGCGCTGGTCCTCTCTTGGTTAGAGCCAGCGCCTTATGAACCACTGTTTTGCCCGACGGCACAAGCGAAATTTCGGTATATCGGAACTCATCCTTGAGAAATGGCTATGCGCCGGCCGCCTCCGAAGCAGCAGTTCCCAAGCTGATCGAGTTCGCGATTGACATCGAGCTGGTCCAGGACGAGGCGGGCACAGTGCTTTCAGGCTGGCGAGCATTGCCCCTCCAACAGGGGATGTCTCACCAGTCGAAATAGCGGATATCACGTTTATGGTCGTGCACTACGCCGCGGCTTCCTCGCCTCCGCGGCCGCGGCCGGCAAATCCATTTTCCGGATGATAGACGTAAGCAGGCGCAAGTCGGTTGATATGCTGCGTGGATCCAAGAGGCCGAGCTTTTCAGGGACCACGCTGGGGCCAGGTTACTGTAAGTCTTTCGACGCTCGTCCTCACATCTTTATTGGCACAGACCTAACTAAAGTCACAGACCCGAAGGCCTCTGCTGATACACCTACGTGCTTTTTGGGAGAAGCAGCTCGGCAACTGAGTATAGCAGTCCGTTCATTGACCGTAGATGCCGTACATTTTTCCAATGTGTTGGCGTAAGCGTCATCGACGACAACGGCAGTTCCTAACACGATCTCCGCGTCTGCCGGACTAAGATATGAGGCGCTTTTTCTGTCGTCGAGATAACCATTGTGGTGCCAGGAGGCAGTGACAAGTTTGTTGTCGGGAAATCTCGCTGGCGAAAACACGAGAGTATTTCTAATTCTTGCAGGCAGTGTGACTTGAGTCGGATAGCCGTTTATCAGAACAGACACGGTGGTCGGCTTGAATATGTCCTTTCGCTGAACGGCGATCAGCGAGGCGCCATCTGAAGGCACTGTTTTGCGGAAGTCCCCGACGACAGCGCCGTTTGAGATCTTCACATCCTCAACTTCCCCGGCAACCCTCGCTTTCTCGGAGGACCAGTTCAGAATGAGCGTTGCTTCTTCGCTATATAAATCAGCGGGAGCAACGCTTATCCAAGCCTGAGATGATTTGAGACAAGCCTTGTAAGCTTCAACACCATTTGCGTCGAGGCGTGATCGGAGTATTGTCGCCTCCGCCTCCAAAGTCTGGTCTATTGTCAGTAAGCGCTTGAGCTGAGATGAGACTTTCTGCGCATAAGACGAGTCGCCCTTGGCTGAAACATTTATGAATGGGATCATCATCTCGCCTTTATGGCGCGTCTCCATTTCCTTGAGTTTTTCCTCGCTCAACGAAGAAAACAGAACGAGCCTCTCGTAAGCGCTGTATGTTGAGTAATCGAGACTATAAAAGTCTCGCGGGTCACAAACGGCGGCGCTTGCGTAGTTTGAATGTACGAAAAGGAGCAAAGCGACGACAGCGAAAGAAGATGGAAGCTTCATTGCGGACTATCTCCTAGGTGATGCGACACTGAAGACAAATTATTGCACGAAAACGACCGTCGTATATGCAGCGGTGATGTCTCAGGATGATCCTGCAATCTCGTCTGACTGACAAGAACCAAAGACGCAACTCATGCGTCCAAAAGCCACAGCTCACTAGGAGTGACCCGACGTATATTTTGGTCCAGCCGGATGGAGACTATTGCATGGGCACTCGGTCGAGGATCGCGATCGAGCGGCATCCTCAATGCCGGAGGCTCGAGATGCTCACCTGGAAATGTCGGCCAGATACACGCCGCGGCCGCGCCGATCGCCACGCGTGCTAATAGCTAACCCAAATAAGAAACGTCTCTTGCGCGCGAGGCCAATTCGCCTTCGATCTTGTCGATCTCAGCTTGGTTGCTCGCGATGAACGCCGCCAGTTCGTCTCGAGACATCTCTGAGAGCGACGTTTTCTGCGTCGAATTTTCCTTACGGGTCGGCGCAATGTGCCCTGCCCGATCCAACACCTTAATCGAGAGGTCGGCTCGGACGCGAGCACTCACGCTTTCGTCCTGGAGAAGAGACTTAGCTACTCGGTAAGCCAGCGGAGCGCCGACCACAGCGAGATCGAGCTGGATCGACTCCGAAATTGCAGCAGCGACCGCCGGCAGTCGCATTGTCTTGTAGACCGACTTGGGGTGATAACCAGCGAGCTCAGCGGCCTCCTCCGGTCGCTTTCCTTCGTTGACGATAAGGCGCACTAATGTCCGCTGCTGCTCGGTGAGATCGTAAGCCACAATCGAAGGCATCCAAGTCCCCTTAGTTTTCACGCGACGCATTTGCGGCCGCGATGAGACGGCGCAAGTCGATGTTGTACTGCGGCACATTGGGATTCTTAACCGTCCGCTCCAGGAGATACGCCGCAACATTCGGATCGAACCACGCCATGTGAATGATCTCGTCCGCGCTCTGCTTGTTCGACGGCAGCATCTCGAGGAGCAGCTTGAACCGCTTGATCAAGCCGCCGCCGGCGAGGTCCCCCTTGAAGTGTCGAACCGCCAATTGAGCCCAACCGGGAATGTTGACCTTCTCGGCCGTGTCACTTCCGACGGTGGCCCGCTTCTCGGCCTCTTTGAAGTAGGACAAGATCTTGTGGGCTTGCCGGAGATTGTTCATTTCCTCTGGAGTAAACACCTTGGCGAAGATCTGCTCGTTGTCCTTGAACTCCTTCGCCAACCGGGCGAATTGGACCTCGAGCGTCTCCCCGACTTGCCGTGTCCCCTGCACCTTGTCTGCCAGAACTTCCGACACAGCAGCCTTCCAGCCGCGCGCTGCTTGCGCATCGTGCCGGACCAGCGCGTTGATCTCGTCGAGACGTTTTTCGGCGTCATAGCCGCCTCCCAGGATCTTTGACGCCGCTTCGCGTGGATCCTCGCGGATCAAGGTCCCAATCACCGACCGGTCGACTTCCGTTTCGGTCGCTTTGCGCGCCGAGCGCGCTGCCTCTAGGTCTGCCCTGGCCTGCGTCGACAATTGTTCGCCGCGGCGCGCCTGAGCGGCGAGATCATCGAATTCGCGACGGATGGCGGGGAATTGAGCCAAGATGTCGGCGTGGCTGTTGGCCCATGAGTTCGCCCGGATGGGGTTGATTGTCCCGTCGGGGTTTAGTGCGGACATGGCGAAGCTCGATCGATAGTGATCCCGCAGTGCGGCCTCGGCGGCCGTCATCGCCGGCGAACCTTGCAGGGCGCGCGGAAGTGTCGCAGCACTTTCGGGGGTCGACAGGAGCCGAGCCGGTCGTGGCCGATTGGAGCCTCGCCGCGGCACGGTCGACGTCGGCGTTGCTGTACGGCGCCTTGGTGGCCGGATTGAGTGGGATGTCCCTGGGGGGAGTGAAGGTACGGGTCGCTAGGTTGCGAACCAGGTTGCCAAGCCCTTCGGCGCCGGCCTGCAACGTGTTGGCCGCGGAGCCGCCAACCAGCGGCGCCAGAATATTGGCCACTTGCTTCGGGATCGTGTCACCGACGACGGCGTGCTCTGGGACATAGTTGTCCGCCGCGTTGACTGCGACGCCGGCGCCCATGCCGCCGATCGTATCGCCAACCAACGTACGTGCCGGCGCCTCCGTGTATGGCCGCGCCATGTGATCCAATACGCGCCCTGTGGCGGTGTCAGACCTGGTTGCGGCCGCGGCGACGCTCGGCGCGTGCTGCGCCAGCATCGCGCCAGTGCCAAGTGCTTGAGTGCCGAAACGATCAACGTCGTAGAAGAGCTTCTCGCTCTTTGACATCGTCGCGGGATCGATGAGAGGCATGCCACTGGCGTCGACGGCTTTCTCAACGAGTTTCGACGCCGGCGTGGCCATCGGGATGTTTGTCCCAAGGGCCTTATTGATCCCGGACACCAGCAAGTTCTGCGCGCCGGCCACCAGGTCAAACGGCCCGGTGACGATGTCGGTCAGCCCCTTGCCGACACCTTGGGCGCCGACAGCGAAGTCGCGCGCGGCACCGCCAACGCTGCTCGGGAGAACCGACACCGGCCGTTCAATCGGCTTAGGCGCTTCCGGGGTGATGTAGAGCCGGCCATCCCGCGCCGCGTTTGCAGCGCCAAGAGGCGCAGTTGCGACCGCGGGCTGCGCCGCCGGAACAGCGTCGAATTGATCGAATGGATTTGGCCGCGCGTTCGCCGCCGGGGGCGTGGCTACCACTTGATAAGGTTGCGTCGGATCGAACGGCGGTTTCGCGTCGATCACTTGAAACGGCTGCGAAGGGTCGAATGGAGGCTTCTCGTCGGGAAGCGCTGCCCGCGGGTCGTGGACCGCAGGATCCCTCGTGGGCTGATCGAGCTTGTAGCCGGAAGGAAGCGGCGGAATGGCGGCCGGCGGATCGAGCTTGTAGCCAGGAGGCAGCGGAGGAATCGGTGGCTGCGACGAGCGCGGACGGGAACTCAACGCACGCTGTATCTCCGCCTGCGTGAAGTCATCGGGGAATTGGTGGACGCTGCCTTCGAATTCTACGAGTTGAGGCATTGTCAGTGCGCCTTGATGATGTAGTTGAGGACGATGCCTGGCGGCGGTGTCTGCACCGGCGTGCTGCTGCCGCCCTGAGCCGCGCCGGCGAAGGTCGAGCCGCCCTGCGATACGCTCAAAGATGCATTGCCGGTAAGACCAAAATTGCCGCCGCCACCAACACCGCCACCGCCCGACGTGTTGCCTAGAACGACGGCGTTTGCCGTGCCTGAAATCGACCCGTTCGTGATGGTGCCGGTCGGCGTGTAGGGCGGTAAATTCGCCGTCGCAATCGTTCGATTTTGCTGACCGCCGACGGAGCCGAGCGTAGAGCCGTCGATCCCGCCACCGGCGGAAGTTAGTCTGTTGGCGGCCACGCCGCCTAGGTTATCAGCACCAAATGGTACGCGCCCGCGCATATCCGGCAAGGTGAAGTGGGTGCTATCGACCGCGCCGTACGTCGTCGCGATTGCGGCAAATAGCGCCGGATAGTCCGTGCGCAGCAAGGACTGTCCAAAGCACAACAACCATCCCGATGGAGCGCTTGTGCCCGCAAAAGGCACCAGCGCGCCGGCCGGGATAACCCGGTTGGCGTCATCAGCCAACTTTGTGAAGCTCACCGCGGCGTCAGCAATCTTCGGATTGGTGATGCCCTGGTCAGCGACCTTATTGGTGGTGACGGCGCCGGTCGCAAGCTTCGAGTTCGCCACCACGCCGTCGGCCAGCTTGTTCGCAGCAACGGCGCCGTCGGCCAACTTCGCGGAAGTGATCGAATTGTCCGGAATTGCGGCGGCCGCCGTGAAGTCAGCGATCTCGTCCCATTTGTCAGGCTCGAAGCTCGCGCCAGAAGTATGCGTGATGTTGGCGATATAGAAGATTGAATCGTGGAAAATTGTATTGACGTTCGCGGTGTAGAGAACGCCGCTTTGCCACTGCGTCGGTGCGGCGAAGCCAAGCGTCACACTTGAATTGAACTGCTCTTTGCCAACCGAACCGCGCTTTAGCGCACCGTCGGCATCTTGGATCTTTGCGAGGTTTTGCTGCGTGTCGTCCATCGCCAGTTTGACGGCGTTGAACTCCGCGTCCAGGTCAGCGCCTGACTGTTGTTTCGAAGGATTTTCAGCGCTGAAAAGCGCAAAGGACGTTTGGCGGTCGTAGGGCGTGGATGACATTTTCGCCGACGGGGTGAGAGGAAGGGCGCGGGATTGCGCGGTGGGTGCCGTCGGCGAAGCGGCGTTGCGTCCGTGATGTGGATTGTAACTTAGACGCGGTTATCGAGAAGTGAATAATTCGCCGCATTGAAGCTCGCGATGAGGCGCGTTAGGAAATGAACCACCAGCCACAACCTCGCCGTGAGCCATGTTTCCCACCCGTCTGTCGGAAGTTACTGCGTCTGAAATCCAA
Organism: Pseudomonadota bacterium; assembly: GCA_023388935.1. Lineage (GTDB taxonomy): Bacteria > Pseudomonadota > Alphaproteobacteria > Rhizobiales > Xanthobacteraceae > Bradyrhizobium. The sequence continues at coordinate 19,454 of JAEWFG010000294.1, forward strand.
GATGTGATTCAGAACGAAGCGGCTGAAACTCTAGACTTCGAGCTCAAGCGCGCGCTTCCCACCAAGAAAGGCGGCGCCGATCCCTGGATGACTGGCGGGAAGCTTGGTGACGATGCGAAGGATGAGCTGGCAGCTGAAATCATCGCATTCGCCAACACGGTGGGTGGGACGCTTATTGTCGGCATCGACGAAGACACCACGACCAAGCGGGCGAAGCCGCCGCTGTTTCCCATTCCGCGCTGTAAAGAAGCCGCCGCTCGATTGCATCAAGCGATCAGCGACCGGATAGAGCCGAAGCTACCCGTCTTTGAGTGTGAAGGGGTCGTGACCGAAGCGGACGGCACGAGTGGCGTCATCATTATGCGGACGCTCGAATCATACCTGGCTCCTCACCGACACTCGCAGAACAATCACTGCTATGTTCGACGCAACGACCGCGCCGAACCAATGAGCATGCTTGAAATCCAGGAGATGACGCGGCAGAAGGCCCGCGCTGCGGCGGATGCTGAGAAGTCTTTCCAGGATAGCAGCGACCGCTTCTATTCATGGATCCCCCACGAACACCAACGTACGCACCCATATCGGGGCGTCCAAGGTATCCACACCAAACACGGAACAACAGAAGTTTGGCTCGGCATCTGGGCGCTGCGCGTCACGGCGCGGCCGCTGTCGCCCTTCCTCCTTACGAACCTTCCGAAACAACCGTGGCTGAAGCAAATTGACACGCGCGCATTCAGCGGTACAGGGCAAATCCACCAACTCCGATGGGGCGATCTCAGTACAACCCGCGTTTGGGCGCCTCGGCTCAGAGCTGTCGAACGAGAATTTGAGGGCACCAACAGCCTCGGGCTAGACCGGATAAGCAGTGAGGGACTCATCGAGCGCTTTGTCTGGCAGAAGCAGCCGGAACACGGCCGACCACGTCACAGCTTTCTCGAAATAACGGGGTTGTACTGGAACGTCGTCTGTGTCGTTCACGCCGCAAGCTTGATTAGAGCCGCCAACTCTCGGCCTACTCAGCCCTATGGCCTCGAAATCGAACTCATGACCTCGGACCCGATGGTGATCCAATACTCGAGTTCAGCGACCGCCGTCATTCCTAATGGAAGTACGACGTTCCCACGCTACGAGATAGGCGAAGTGCAGACCCTTGACGAGTTGATGATGACTGTAGACAAGGACGTGTGGAATTTGGGCGGCCATCATCCGTCATGGGAACTGGGCGTGGTTTGGCCGCCTGTGGCGTCGTAGCTGCCAGAACATTCGATCCCTGAACTTCTCAAAAAACTGAAATTTAGCCGAGCGGTTTTGCGGCCTTTGGACTGCGAGCGGGCGCCCCGCCCCCAGGGGTGGGGAGCGGGCCGGGGTGGGTGATGGCCGAGCCCGACGCGTGCGCATGCCGGCTCGCGTCAAGCGCTCTAACCCCTCATCAATCGTATCGGCTAAGCGCTGCATCATGATGCGGCCTTCTGCCGTCAAGCGATCGCCTTGCTCCAGTGCTGCCAGGCGCGATCGCTCAAGGTTACGCTTCGCGCGCACACCTTGAGCCGTAAGAGCGGCGCAAGTCTCCAGCTCAACGATCGCGGCGAGATACTTCTCGTCGTTCTCGCGTGCGGCCATGACTCGGTTCAGCGCGATCACTGCCGGGTCTTTTGAGGGCGTGGCTTTCTTTTTCATTGAAATGCACTCCTCGCGACAAATCGATTCTAGCTAAGTTGCTGGCGACGCTCAACTCTCCGAGTCACAAAGACCCTTGCGGCACAGTCATTTCTTGTATGGTTATGCGCGGTGTTAAATCGACAGCGGCGCGAATGACCGATCGCAAAGGTGAGCGTTTTCAAGCGCTAGCTTGTCGGGTTTTACGTATTAGACTTTTATCGACAAAATTCTCGTTGCTGAATTTTCAACAGAGCGCATCCTGATCGCGGGTCGAAAGCCCGAAACACTAGCCGATAGCCATTCCGGTGAGCGGCGAACACAAATCATGTCCAGGGGCCGCGCGCGTATGTCCAAGGCGCACGCCCAAAGGTGCGCGGGGCCGTCTAGTGTCGGTCATTTCGCCCCTGGACTCTAACTCTTGCTCGAAAGGCAAAACACTATGCGCTCCTCTCTCGCTCAGGCTTCCAACGTCGTTCCCTCCGAAACCGATATCGGCCGCGAGCTCGCGCGCAAGAATGTCGACTCGCTGTTGATCGTTGATGGGCCGTACGCCCTCGTTCGCTGCCAAGTCACCTCAGCAGTCGCCGCTGCGATGCTGGCGCCGCTCAAGGGGAAGGCGGCCGGCCAATTCCGTGCCCTGGCCGGCAACCTGGTTGAGGTCGACGCCACGGTGACGCTGCCAATGGCAATGCGGATGCTCAAGGCAAAATCCGACGTCGAGAGCTGTCAGTACCTGAACTAAGGGAAGCTAGGACGGGCGGTGTAAAAGCCGCCCGTAAGGCCTAGAATTGTCGCTCGTGCTTCCCCGGTGCTTCCCCGAGGGGAGCACGGGCGCAATCCGCTACAGATAGGAGCGAAAATGTCCCTGCAATTGCAGTTTGTTAGATGGTCGGAGCGAGAGGATTTGAACCTCCGACCCCTAGTCTCCCAGACTAGTGCGCTAACCGGGCTGCGCCACGCTCCGAACGTCGTTCCATTAGCTAGGATCGCTGCTTTGCGCAAGGCGTCACACCAAATTGGTGTCAGCTCAAAATCACCGAAGCTGCACGCAAAGTTGCCGGAAAGCGCTCTCAGCCGTCCTTCAGCGCCTGATCGAGCATCTCCCGGCAGGCGACGAGGTCGGCGAGTGCCCGCCCCAGCCGCTCGCGGTCCAGCGCGCTGGGGGCGGCAGGTGCCGCGCCACCGCTTTTGCGGAAGGTCGTGAGGATTTCCTCGTCGTCGATCTCGGCGAAGCGGAAGTCGATGCCTTCCTCCTCCTCGCCCTGGTAATCGTCATCGTCGGTGTCGGCGGCGCCGCGGATGGGGGCCTCGTCCTCGGGCTCCATCAGGCTCTGACCGATCGCGTCCTCGATTGCCCCGAACGAGACCGCGGCCGAGCTGTCGGCCAGGCCCTGCACCGATTTGATGCCGTGCTCTTTGAGGATCCGCTGCACCCCGCGGATGGTGTAGCCCTCCCCGTAGAGGAGACGGCGGATGCCCTTGAGCAGGTCGACGTCGTCGGGGCGGTAGTAGCGGCGGCCGCCGCTGCGCTTCATCGGCTTGATCTGGGAGAATCGCGTCTCCCAGAACCGCAGCACGTGCTGCGGAATGTCGAGTTCCTGCGCTACTTCGCTGATGGTTCGGAACGCATCCGGCGCCTTGTCCAAATGCCAAATCCTTCGCGCAGGCGATTACGCCTCGGGTTGAGCCTTGCTGCCGTCACCATTGCCACGATGCTGGGTGTTGATCCGCTGCTTCAGAATCGCCGACGGCTTGAACACCATAACCCGGCGCGGCGAGATCGGCACCTCGGTTCCGGTCTTCGGATTGCGGCCGATGCGCTGCCCCTTCTTGCGGACCATGAAGGAACCGAACGAGGACAGTTTCACCGTCTCGCCCCGCTCGAGGCAGTCGGTGATCTCCTTCAGCACGAGTTCCACGAAGGCGGACGACTCCGTGCGCGACAGACCCACCTTCTGGTAGACGGCCTCGCAGAGATCGACACGCGTTACGGTTTTACTTTGATCGGTCATCGCCCTGCCCCACATCACGGCGAACAATTGTTGTCTGAAATTAGGAGGTTACGACACGGCGGTCAACAGCGCTCATCAATGCAGACGCATCGATAATCGGTGCAAATTCCGGCAAAAGTTTATCGATTGTGGCTCTACCAGCGCACCAGCGCCGAGCCCCAGGTGAAGCCGCCGCCCATCGCTTCCAGCAGAACCAGGTCGCCGCGCTTGATGCGGCCGTCCTTGCGCGCCACCGACAGGGCCAGCGGAATGGAGGCAGCCGAGGTGTTGCCGTGACGGTCCACCGTCAGCACCACCTTCTCCGGCGCGATATGGAGCTTGTGGGCGGAGGCGTCGATGATTCGCTTGTTGGCCTGGTGCGGTACGAACCAGTTGATGCTGTCGGCATTGAGCCCGGTCGCCTTGAAGGCATCGACAATCACGTCGGTGATCATGCCGACCGCGTGCTTGAAGACCTCGCGGCCTTCCATGCGCAGATGGCCGACGGTCTGGGTCGAGGACGGCCCGCCGTCGACGAAGAGTTTGGCCTTGTGGCGGCCGTCGGAGCGCAGATGCGTGGTCACCACGCCGCGGTCGGTCGCGGCATTGCCCGGCTGCTCCTGCGCCTCCAGCACCACCGCGCCGGCCCCGTCGCCGAACAGCACGCAAGTGCCGCGGTCGTTCCAGTCGAGGATGCGCGAGAAAGTCTCCGCACCGATCACCAGCGCACGCTTGTAGGCGCCGGTACGCAGGAAATTGTCGGCGGTCGCGAGTGCGAACACGAAGCCCGAGCACACCGCCTGGAGATCAAAGGCCGCACCGTGGTTGATGCCGAGCCCATGCTGCACCGCGACTGCGGTCGCGGGAAAGGTGTTGTCCGGTGTCGAGGTCGCCACCACGATCAGCTCAATCGACTGCGCGTCCAGGCCGGCATCGGCGAGCGCGGCCTGCGCCGCCTTGATCGCCAGATGCGAGGTGAACTCGCCGTCAGCTGCGATGTGCCGCTCGCGAATGCCTGTGCGCTGCACGATCCATTCGTCGGAAGTGTCGATGCGCGCCGCCAATTGGGCATTGGTCACCACCTGCTCCGGCAGATAGGAGCCGCAGCCAAGCACGACCGAACGAATTTGCGTCACGAAACAGCCTCCTGCGCGGCCTGCACGGAATTGAGTGCACCACCCTCGCGTTTGAGCATCTGATTGATCTTGTTCAGGAGATCGTAGTGAGCCATCTCATAGCCAACATCGATCGCATAGGCAAAGCCTTCGGAGCCGGTTCCGCCATGGCTCTTGACCACTAGTCCGTTCAATCCCAGGAACACGCCGCCGTTGGACTTGTTCGGGTCCATCTTGTCGCGCAGGGCCTGGAAAGCGTTGCGCGCGAAGAGATAGCCGAGCTTGGACAGCCAGCTACGCCGCATCTCGTTGCGGAGTAGTTCCGCCATCTGCCGCGCGGTTCCCTCGGCCGCCTTGAGCGCGATGTTGCCGCTGAAACCTTCGGTGACGATGACGTCGGCCAGACCCTTGCCGATGCCGTCGCCTTCGACGAAGCCGATATAGTCGAGCTCCGGCAGGTTCCTCGCGCGCAGGATTTCACCGGCCTCGCGGATCTCCTCGTGGCCCTTGATCTCCTCGGTCCCGATATTGAGCAGGCCGACCGTCGGGCGCGGCTTGTTGAATTGCACACTCGCCATCGCCGCGCCCATAAGCGCGAGCGACACTAGATGGTGTGCGTCGCCACCGATGGTGGCGCCGAGGTCGAGCACGACGGATTCGCCCCGCATGGTCGGCCACACCGCGGTGATCGCCGGGCGGTCGATGCCCGGCAAGGTGCGCAGGTTGAAGCGCGACATCGCCATCAGCGCGCCGGTATTGCCGGCGGAGACCGCAACATCCGCCTCGCCCTTCTTCACCGCGTCGATGGCGAGCCACATCGAGGAGGTCCTGCGGCCGCGCCGCAGAGCCTGGCTCGGCTTGTCCGACCCGCTGACAGCGACGTCGGTATGGATGATCTTCGACGCGGCCTGGAGCTGGGGGTGGCGGTCGAGCTCGGGCTCGATCCGGGCGCGGTCCCCGACCAGCAGGAACTCGATCTCGCGGTGCCTGCCGAGCGAGATAGCGGCGCCTGGAATGATCACGGGGGCGCCGACATCGCCCCCCATGGCGTCAAGCGCGATGCGAACCTTGCTTGGCATAAAAGTCCTGGAAACCTGGTCTGGTGCGGTCTTGATCTAGCGGGGCCGCAGAATGGGTTCGCCATGGTCATGGCGACCGGCCAAGCGCCACGCCGCGCCCTGACCGCGGCGCGACAATAGCGTTTTGTTATCCCGAAACAACCTCTTGCCCCCAGCCTTTTGCATTCAGGACGACCCGCCGACAGACCGGCGAACTGGAAATAAATACATTGAAATCATATAGATATTTCCATCCTTGAAACCATCGAGGCAGATGCCTCGCGCTCGACCTATTGGCCTTTCTTCTTGTCCTGAAGCGCCTTCAGTGCCGCGAATGGATGGTCCTCCGGATCGCGGCCGATGACCTCTGTCTCGAACACGGCCCCCGGCTTGCGCGGATAGGGATTGATCGCCAGAAACAGCGCATCGGTCGCGATACGGCCGAGGTCGATGATCCCATTGATGATCGCCTCCGGCGGATCGACGACCTCCGGCGGCTCCTCATCGTCCTGCCCCTCCTCGATCAGGTCGGCCAGCCGCCGCGCCTCGGCCTCCGGCGCGAACATCAGGTCCACCTCCTCCTCGATCTCGTTCTCGATCGGATCGAGAGTGACCACGCAGATCTGGCCGATCCGGGCGCGGACATGGCCCGTAACCTGGAATCGACCGCCGCTTTTCGGCACAACATCGAAGGCGGCTTGGGCGGACAGGATTTCGCGCAATCCCGCGACCTCGGTCATGGCCTGCCGCTCGGCGGCTGAGGCCTCAAGCTTGCGATGCAGGCCGGTGTCGGGAATCTGCGCGACGATCACAGGGGCCCGCCAGGGATCTGGCCCGGATCCGGTATTCGGTCGGCTCATGGCGTGATGTCCTCTGTGAGCGCCGGGGGAAACCTGAAGGACGCGCAAAGCAGCGCAGTCTCGTCGGTCCGGCCGAGATCGGCTTCGGTGACCCCGGCGTAAGCCGCGAGCCGCCGCGCCTTGTCCAAGCCGGCCCCATTCAAGATATTCTTGCAGATGGCCGATGCCAGCGCCTCGCCGCCGCCTTCGATTGCCTGGTCATAGGCTTGCACCCGGCCATAGAAGGCCTCGCCGAAGGCCCGCATCCGCTTCGGCACGGTCTGGTCGCCCACGCCCATCTCGCGCAGATTGTCGTCCATGTCCTCGCAGAAGCGGTCGAACAGCGCCTGGGACAGCTCCGTGGCGCCCTGGACAGTGCGCAGGCGGCGCAGCAGCAGCCAGAGATGGAGCAGCAACAGGTCGAAACGCCCGTTAACCGTATCAGGCACGCCCAAGTCACGGTAAAATATGGGTTCTCGCGCCTGCGTCACGATCATGCCATAGATGGCTTCAATGGTGCCGCGCGGGGCTTGCCGGGGTTTCCTGAAGTGATTGAACGGCCAAACCATTGTGGGTTCCGCAAGCGAGCGTGCGCGTGTTGCAATTGCAGCCCCCGCCCGGTACTTCAGCGCCTCGCGCGACGCAAGGGGACGGAATCAGTTCCGCAATGACGATAACGAACCAGACCAGCCTGCGCGCAGACAAGCGGCGCGGCTTTTACGCACGCTGGCGCGGCTTGCGCATGCTCGCGGCCGCGGCCCTGGTCGGCGCGGCGCTTACGGGGTGCACCGGCGAGCAATTCCAGAAAGGTTACATCCTGCCGCCCGGCGCGCTGGAGCAGATTCCGCTCGGCGCCAGCCAGGACCAGGTGCTGATCGTGATGGGCACGCCCTCCACGGTCGCAACCCTCGACGGTGAGGTGTTTTACTACATTTCGCAGCGGTCGGAGCGCGTGGTCGCCTTCATGAACCAGAAGGTGGTCGATCAGCGCGTCATCGCCATCTATTTCGACAAGGATCGGCGCGTGCGCCGGCTTGCGAATTACGGCCTCCAGGACGGCAAGATCTTCGACTTCATCAGCCGCACGACGCCGACGTCGGGCCAGGAGATGAACTACCTGACACCGATCTTCAAGTTGCTCAGCTTTAACTGAGCCTTCGGGCTGCGGCGTCCTGCCGCCGTCCGCGCCGCACTTGCCACCGCGTGCGACTTGCCGTTGCGCGGCCGGTTCCCTACGCTCCCTGCAAAACAAAAGCAGGGAGTGGATTCGTGACCAAGAAATTTCTGTCCCGTCGCCATGTGCTCGCCGGCGCGGCCGGCCTCTCGGCCGCAGCAATCCTGCCGCGATCGAGCCTGGCGGACTGGAAGCCTACCGAAACCGTCCGCCTCATCGTGCCGGCTGCGGCCGGCGGCTCGACTGACGTCATGGGCCGGCTTCTCGCCGCGCATCTGCAAACCGCCTGGGGCCAGACGGCCGTCGTGGAAAACCGATCCGGCGGCGGAGGTACGATCGGCACTGCCGAGGCGGTCCGCGCCAAGCCGGACGGCCACACCATCCTGATCGGCAACCCGGGGCCGAACGCGATCGCCTACAGCATCTTCAAGAACCTCACCTACAAGCCGGACCAGCTCCAGCCGGTCTCCAACATGATCCGGATCCCGAACATCGTCTCGGCGCATCCCAAGACCGGCATCAAGTCGATGGCCGAGCTGATCGCCTTTCTCAAGGCCAACCCGGACAAGCTCAGTTACGCCTCCTCCGGCGTCGGCCAGAGTCCTCACCTCACCGGCGCCTGGTTTCTCCAGCTTACCGGTCTGAAGATGACGCACATCCCGTTCCGCGGCGCGGGGCCTGCGCTTCAGGCCGCGCTCGCCGGCGACATCCAGATCCTGTTCGACAACCTCTATCCGAGCCTGCCGCAGGTGCAGAACGGCACGCTCAACGGCCTCTGCGTCACCACGACCGAGCGCAGCGACCTCGCGCCGAACCTGCCGACGATGCGCGAGAGCGCACCGGAGCTGGCCAATTTCGACGTATCGTCCTGGTTCTCGGTCTTCCTGCCGAAGGGCGTCCCCGCCCCGGTCCTCGAAGCGCTCAATCTCCAGGTGAAGACGATGCTCGAGCGCGACGACATCAAGAAGCAGATCGCCGCCATGGGCGCCCGCGCCGACTACGGCACGCCGCAGCAGTTCTCCGACTTCGTGGACGCCGAGACGAAGAAGTTCGCCGGCATCATCCAGAAGGAAGGGCTGCAGATGGACGTGCAGTGATATAACGCGAATGTCACTGTGAATGCGGGGATAGATGGAAGTGGCGACATTCATAGGGATCCATGTCGCCGTTCCTTTCATCGGGGCGGTTGCATTCGCGACACTTTGCCGTCGGATGTGGAAATCAAACCTACAATCGCCGCCAATTGTCCCCTACCTGATTTTGTTCTCAGCGATCGGCGGCTGGCTGCTGGCCTTTCTGACGGCGCTATTCTGGAGATGGTCGGGGATGGCGTCCCTTGGAATAGTCTATTTGTTGTTGATCGCCCCTCTCCTCACCGCCGTGGCGGCCTTTCGGCTGCGCAAGCACCGCGTTCTTTCAGCCTTTCATCAAACCGCGTTCGTAGCCAGCATTGCCTATAGTCTGACGGTCACGACAGGTCTTCTGGTTTTGCTCGGCTCCAGAGCATAGGCACAGACGTAGCTCGATGGCCGCGTCCCCAAAATAAAACCCCGCGGCTTTCGCCACGGGGTTTTTGTCTTGAACCGATGCCGCCGCTCAGTGCGCCAGGATCGCGAGCAGCAGCAAGGCCACGATGTTGGTGATCTTGATCATCGGGTTCACCGCGGGACCGGCCGTGTCCTTGTAGGGATCGCCGACAGTGTCGCCGGTCACCGCCGACTTGTGGGCATCACTGCCCTTGCCGCCGAAATGACCGTCCTCGATGTACTTCTTGGCGTTGTCCCAGGCGCCGCCGCCCGAGGTCATCGAGATCGCGACGAACAGGCCGGTCACGATCACGCCGAGCAGCATCGCACCCACCGCCGAGAACGCCGCCGACTTGCCGGCCGCGCCACCGCCCGCGATCGCGTAGATCAGGAAGTAGACGACGATCGGCGACAGCACCGGAAGCAGCGAGGGGATGATCATCTCCTTGATCGCAGCCTTGGTGAGCAGATCAACCGCCTTGCCATAGTCCGGCTTGTCGGTGCCCTGCATGATACCGGGTTTCTCGCGGAACTGACGGCGAACCTCCTCGACGATCGCGCTCGCCGCACGGCCGACCGCAGTCATGCCCATCGCGCCGAACAGGTACGGCAGCAGGCCGCCGAACAGCAGGCCAACGACCACGTAGGGGTTGTTGAGCGAGAAGTCCGGATTGACGCCGGCGAAGTAGGTGTGGTGCGCGGAGTCCGCAACGAAGAACTTGAGGTCCTGATTGTAGGCCGCGAACAGCACCAGGGCGCCGAGACCGGCGGAGCCGATCGCGTAGCCCTTGGTCACCGCCTTGGTGGTGTTGCCGACCGCGTCGAGCGCGTCGGTCGACTTGCGCACCTCCTTCGGCAGGCCCGCCATCTCGGCGATGCCACCGGCGTTGTCGGTCACCGGGCCGAAGGCGTCGAGCGCGACGATCATGCCGGCGAGTGCCAGCATCGTGGCGGTCGCGATCGCAATGCCGAACAGGCCGGCAAGGCTGTAGGTCACGAGGATGCCGGCGATGATGACGATCGCGGGCAGCGCGGTCGCTTCCATCGAGACGGCGAGACCCTGGATCACGTTGGTGCCGTGACCGGTCACCGAGGCCTGGGCGATCGACTTCACCGGGCGATAATCGGTTCCGGTGTAGTACTCGGTGATCCAGATGATCAGCGCGGTGACGACGAGGCCGACCACGCCGCATTCGAACAGCGCCATGCCGGTGTAGTCGACGCCGTCGAGCTTGCCGAAGCCTATCAGGTAGTAGATCACGCCGGCGATGCCGACCAGCGACAGGATGCCGGTTGCGATCAGGCCCTTGTAGAGCGCGCCCATGATCGACTGGCTCGGCCCGAGCTTCACGAAGAAGGTGCCGATGATCGAGGTGATGATGCAGATGCCGCCGATGGCGAGCGGCAGCGTCATCATGTTGGCGAGGATCGGCGTCTTGGCGAAGAAGATCGCCGCGAGAACCATGGTGGCGACCGCAGTCACCGCATAGGTCTCGAACAGGTCGGCGGCCATGCCGGCACAGTCGCCGACATTGTCGCCGACGTTGTCGGCGATCGTCGCGGGGTTGCGCGGATCATCCTCGGGGATGCCGGCCTCGACCTTGCCGACGAGATCGCCGCCGACGTCCGCACCCTTGGTGAAGATGCCGCCGCCGAGACGGGCGAAGATCGAGATCAGCGAGGCGCCGAAGCCCAGCGCCACCATGGCGTCGATGACGGTGCGGCTGTCAGGCGCAAGCTTCAGCGAGTGGACCAGGAAGCCGAAATAGAGGGTCACGCCGAGCAGTGCGAGACCCGCCACCAGCAGGCCGGTGATGGCGCCCGCCTTGAAGGCGAGCTCGAGGCCGCCGGCAAGCGACGTCGTCGCGGCCTGGGCGGTGCGCACATTGGCGCGGACCGAGACGTTCATGCCGATGAAGCCGGCCGCCCCCGACAGGATGGCGCCGATGGCGAAACCGATCGCGACATAAAGCCCGAGGAAATAGGCAAGCAGCACGAAGATGACGATGCCGACGAGACCGATCGTGGTGTACTGACGCCGGAGATACGCCTGTGCGCCTTCGCGCACCGCTTCCGCGATCTCCTGCATGCGCGGTGACCCCGCATCCGCACTCAACACCGAAGACGTCGCCCAAATCGCGTAGACGACGGAAAGCACTCCGCAGAGCACTATCAACCATAATGCTGTCATGTGATTTTTGCCTCAGATCCTTGATGTACCCCGAGCGCCTTTTATTGTCCGTCATGCGGTGCGGCGCCTTGATTTTGAACAAGGCCGCCCCCCGGCGGCCTTAGTCGGTCGCGAGCTTGCCAAAATCAAATTGCGGGTGCAACGCCGGAAGCGATCGAAAAAGCCGATCTGGGCAGGTATTTAGGCCTAGTCCCGCGAGCGGGGCGCCGGTTTGTCACAATTCCTAGAAGTGGCTGTAGGACAGTCGCTTCAAGGCCAGTTCCTGGCCCTGCCCGTCCAGGAAGCGCGGCGGCTCATGGCCCGCCACGATCGTGCCGATGACTGTGAAGACGAGACCTGCCGCCTGTCCCGCGGCAATCAGCGCATCGCTTTGCGCTGGCGGAACGGTGCACAGCACCTCGTAATCGTCGCCGCCAGCAAGCAGCGTCTCAACGCAAACGACGTTGCGGGCAACCAGGCCGGCCGCCGCGGCTGAGAGCGGCACGCGCGACACCTCGACGGTTGCCGAGACCCCTGACGCCGCGCAGAGTTTCGTCAGATCGCCGGCAAGCCCGTCGGAAACGTCCATCGCGGCCGTTGCATGCTCGCGCACGGCCTGCGCCAGCACGTTGCGAGGCTGCGGCACGCGGTAGCGTGAGACCAGCATCTCCCGCGCCTGCGGATCCGACGCGAGCGCCCCGGCCGCTACGCCACCGGTGAGCACGTCCAGGCCGAGCGCAGCATCGCCGATCGTGCCCGTCACCAGGATGCGATCACCGGGCCGCGCGCCGGTGCGGCCGACCATCCGCCCCTTCGGCACGCGACCGAATGCGGTGATCGAAATCATCTGCGGCCCCGGCGTCGACACCGTGTCGCCACCCAGCAGCGGGCATGCGAAGGCTCTTGCGTCCTCGCCCAAGGCATCCGCAAACGGCCTGAGCCAGGCGTCCTCCTTGCTGCGCAGCGCCAGCGTCAGCACGAAGCCGGCCGGCGTAGCGCCCTTTGCGGCAAGATCGGACAGGTTCACCCGCAGCGCCTTGCGCGCGATGGTCTCGGGAGGATCGCTGGCAAGATAATGCACACCTTCGACCACGGCGTCGGTGGTGACGACGATGTCGTCGCCGGACGAAGACAGGACCGCGGCATCATCGACCAGCCCGAACGCGCCGGGATCGGTCGCAAGCGGCTTGAAATAGCGCGCGATGAGGGAGTCTTCTCCGGAAGCGTCTTGTGCGTTGGTCATCAGCGGTAGCCCCACACTCGCTGTCATCGCCCGGCTTGACCGGGCGATCCAGTACGCCGAGACGCCTGATATCAATTACCGCTGCCGCGGCGTACTGGATCACCCGCTCCAGTGCGCAAGTGCGCACAAGGCGGGTGATGACAGCGGAATGTATGTCTACCCCCGCCCGAACTCGTCTCCGCGAAAATGGCGGCCGATCTGGTCGAGCACCGCGTTCACCATGCCGGTCTCCTCACGGTCGACGAAGGCGTTGGCAACGTCGACATATTCGGACACAACCACGCGGCCCGGCACGTCCTTGCGATGCTGGAGCTCATAGGCCCCTGCCCGCAGCACAGCGCGCAGGATCGCCTCGATCCGCTTCAAGGGCCAGCCCTTCGACAGCGCCTCGTCGATCAGGGGATCGAGCTTCTTCTGATCGCGCACCACGCCGGAGACGACATCGCGGAAGAACGCGGCTTCCGCCGGCAGGTATGTATCGCCTTCGACCTCGTTGCCGAGCCAATGGCTCTCGAACTCCGCAAAAATGTCGTTGATGCCGGCGCCGGCGATGTCCATCTGGTACAGCGCCTGGACGGCCGCGAGCCGCGCCGCACCGCGCCTGTTCGCCTTCTTCTCCGGAGCGCCCGCCGGTTTCCTGGTGGTGTCAGCCATGGCTCAGACCCGCGCCAGGCGGCGCTTGATGCGCAGCATCGCAAGCGCGGCGCGCGCCGCATCGCCCCCCTTGTTGAGTTCGCTGGCGCGCGCCCGCGCCCAGGCCTGCGCCTCGGTGTTGACGGTGAGGATGCCGTTGCCGAGCGGCAGCTTTCGCGCCACCGCAAGGTCCATCAGCGCGCGCGAGGATTCCTGCGAGACGATCTCAAAATGGATGGTGTCACCGCGGATCACGCAGCCGAGCGCGATCACCGCGTCGTAGGGCTTGCCATTCGCGGCCGCGGCATCAACCGCGATGGCCACTGCCGCCGGGATCTCCAGCGCACCGGGAACCGTGATCACGTCATGCGTCAGGCCGGCGGCCTTCAACTCGGCCACCGCGCCGTCCAGAAGCGCGTCCTGGAGATCGTCATAGAACCGCGCCTCGACAATCAGCGCGCGTGCGCCGGAGATGTCAGTCTGGTCCTTCAGGGGTGCGCGCCGCGCGTCTGCCATCGTCTAAATCCGTATATTCTGGGTCGGCCGCTATGTAGTCGCCGCAGGCCGGCAAGCCAAGTTCAAAGAGGCCGTCACTTCATTTCGGTCAGCCGCGCCGCATAGCGGGCCATCAGATCGACCTCGATATTGACCCCGTCGCCGGCGCGCCAGCCACCGATGGTTGTGACGCTGAGCGTATGCGGGATGATCAGCACCGAAAAGGTCAAGTCCTTCACCGTATTGACCGTCAGCGAGACGCCGTCGAGGGTGATCGACCCCTTGGTGGCGATGAAGCGCGCCAGCTCCCGCGTCGTGCTGAGCTCGAACCGCGCCATGTCCGGCAGGTCCTCGCGACTGACGAGGGTCGCGACACCGTCGGCATGACCGGCGACGATATGGCCGCCGAGCTCGTCGCCGATCTTGAGAGCGCGCTCGAGATTGAGCTTGGTGCCGACCTTCCAGTGCTTTGCCGTCGTCAGCGCCAATGTCTCGGCCGCGGCATCGACGTCGAACCAGGTCTTCTGAGCAGAGTCCTTGCCGCCTTCAACGCCGGAGGCCACCACCGTCAGGCAGACGCCGTTGCAGGCGATGGAGGCGCCGTCGGCAATGGTGGTCTGGTCATAACGGCACGCGATGCGCAGCCGGTGCAACTCGCCCTGCGCCTTTGGCGTGAAGCTGACGATCTCGCCGATATCGGTGACAATGCCGGTGAACATTACGAGCGCTCGTAGATGGTGAGAGTATCCTTGTCGAATGTCTCGCTAGCATGAACCTTGTAGGCCTGCGACTGCGTGATTTTTGACAGGGGCATTGCATCGAGCGCATCCACCCCATCGGCGCCGACGGCTTCCGGTCCGCGGAACAGCCATATTTCGTCGACGAGGTCGGCTGCCACGAACGATGCCGCGACCCGGCTGCCGCCCTCGACCATCAGCCGCGTGATGCCCTTGTCAGCCAGCGCATGCAGCACTGCCGGAAGATCGAGCCCGGACGCACCGCCCGGCGGCATGCGCATGATTTGTGCGCCGGCAGCGCCGAGGCGGGTCGCAGCGGCCGCTTCCGAGAGCTCCGAGCCGATCAACCAGAGCGGTGTCTCGCGTGCGGAGCGGACCATCTGGCTCGATGCGGGAATGCGCAGGCTCCGGTCGAGCACCACCCGCACCGGCGAGCGTGCAGCCATGCCCGGCAGACGGCAGGTGAGAAGCGGATCATCCGCAAGCACAGTGCCGATGCCGATCAGGATGGCATCGCTCTGCGCCCGAAGCAGATGTACGCGATTGCGCGCCGCCTCGCCCGTGATCGCAACCGGCTTGCCGCCGGCCGCGCCGATCTTGCCGTCAGGCGAGACCGCGAGCTTCAGGATCACATGCGGGCGCTCGTCGCGGACGCGACGGAAATGGCCGGCATGGTCGAACGCGGCCTCCGCCGCACACAGACCCACATCCACCGTGACGCCGGCGGCGCGCAAGCGCGCATGGCCCTGCCCCGCCACGTCCGGATTGGGATCTTCGATCGCGGCCACCACGCGCTTGATGCCGGCGGCGATCACCGCATCGGCGCAAGGCGGCGACTTGCCGAAATGCGAGCATGGTTCGAGGGTGACGTAGAGCGTGGCGCCGCGCGCCGCCTCGCCTGCGCGCCGCAGCGCCTCGGGCTCAGCATGCGGACGTCCACCTGCTTGCGTCCAGCCCCGACCGACGATCACCCCATCCTTGACGACGACGGCACCGACGGCAGGGTTGGGCCAGGTGCGCCCCTGCCCGCGCCGACCCAGCGCCAGCGCCAGCTGCATGAAGCGCCGATCGGCGTCCTTGGACTCGCGGATTTTCTGCGCGAACTGGTCTTCCAGGATGCGGAAGATCATTTGCGGATCGCGGCGAGCCGCGCTTCCTCCTCACCGGAGAGCTCGCCGAGCACGTCGGCGAAATCCTTGGCCTCGCGGAAATTGCGATAAACCGAGGCGAAGCGGACATAAGCGACGTCGTCGAGCGTGCGCAGATGCTCCATCACGGTCTCGCCGATCACCTCCGAGGAAATCTCGGCCTCGCCTCCGGTCTCGAGCTCACGCACGATGGTGGAGACCATCTTCTCGACCCGTTCCGGCTCGACCTGCCGCTTGCGCAAAGAGATCTGCACCGAGCGCATCAGCTTGTCGCGGTCGAACGGCACACGGCGGCCATTGCGCTTGATCACCGTCAGCTCACGCAGCTGCACGCGCTCGAAGGTGGTGAAGCGGAAATTGCAGGCGACGCACACGCGCCGCCTGCGGATGACGGACGAATCCTCGGTCGGACGCGAGTCCTTCACCTGCGTGTCGAGACTGTTGCAGTTGGGGCAGCGCATCCGTTGGCCTTGACCTTACTGGTAGATCGGGAAGCGGTCGGTGAGCGCCTTGACCCGTTCCTTGATCGCGGTTTCGACCAGCGGCGCCTTGCCGTCGTCGGACTGCGCGATCGCGTTCAGCACCTCGGCGATCATGCCGCCGACCTGCTGGAATTCGGCAACGCCAAAGCCGCGAGTGGTCGCAGCCGGCGTACCCAGGCGCAGGCCCGAGGTCACGAAGGGCTTTTCCGGATCGAAGGGGATGCCGTTCTTGTTGCAGGTGATGGCCGCGCGGACCAGCGCCTTCTCCGACACGTTGCCCTTCAGGCCCTTCGGCCTGAGGTCGACCAGCATCAGATGGTTGTCGGTGCCGCCGGAAACGATGTCGAAGCCGTGGCCCTTCAGCGTCTCGGCCAAGGCCTTCGCGTTCTCGACGATGTTCTTCGCATAGACCTTGAAGTCCGGCCGCAGCGCTTCGCCGAAGGCAACCGCCTTCGCCGCGATCACATGCATCAATGGCCCGCCCTGCAGGCCCGGGAAGATCGCCGAGTTGAGCTTCTTGGCGAGCGCCTCATCATTGCTGAGGATCAAGCCGCCGCGCGGGCCGCGCAGCGACTTGTGCGTCGTCGTGGTGGTGACGTGGGCATACGGCACGGGCGAGGCATGCACGCCGCCGGCAACGAGGCCGGCAAAGTGTGCCATGTCCACGAGCAGATACGCGCCGACGCTGTCCGCGATCTCGCGGAAGCGCTTGAAGTCCCAGGCACGCGAATAGGCCGAGCCACCGGCGATGATCAGCTTCGGCTTGACCTGCTCGGCCTGCTTGGCCACCGCGTCCATGTCGATGATCTGGTCCTCGCGGCGCACGGTGTAGTGCGCGGCCTTGAACCACTTGCCACTCATGTTGACGGGCGAGCCGTGGGTGAGATGGCCGCCGGCTGCGAGATCGAGGCCCATGAAGGTGTCGCCGGGCTGCAGCAGCGCCAGGAACACCGCCTGGTTCATCTGGCTGCCGGAGTTCGGCTGCACGTTGGCGAAGTTCGCGCCGAACAGCTTCTTGGCGCGATCGATCGCGAGGTTCTCGGCGACGTCGACCCACTCACAACCGCCGTAGTAGCGCGCGCCCGGATAGCCTTCCGCATATTTGTTGGTCATCACCGAGCCCTGCGCTTCCAGCACGGCCCGGCTGACGATGTTTTCGGAGGCGATCAGCTCGACTTCATGGCGCTGCCGGCCGAGCTCGCCCTTGATGGCGGCGGCAATTTCCGGGTCGGCCTGGTCGAGCGAGGCGGTGAAAAACGAGGCGGGCGCGGAGGCGGCTTTGGCTGACGTCATCTTGCGAATATCTCCACCGCCGCAGCCTTTTGGCGGGCTACGGACGGGTCTGGTGTGGCGATCGGAAGCGGCGCGCGCGATCTACCACATCGCCCGCCCCCGGCCAAGCATTTGCGGGTCGAGCCAAATATTTATGCAAGATATGGTGGGGAGAAGCAGCGACAACCTCCTCGGTCCAAGATGGCGGCTACCCACCACGCCCCTGGCCGCGGTTTTATTGTACCTCCATCCCACGCCAGGTCACCTACCTACATTGCTAGCCCGTCTTATTCGCCAGTGGGCGCCTGAGGGGTTGGCGAGCGTGGTGTAAAGCGCTGATGCGGCGTAGGATTCGGTTGCGAAGCCAACCCATCACCTTCAACTGCGAACGCCACGCCCGCCAT
>JAEWFG010000086.1 GCA_023388935.1 Pseudomonadota bacterium
ACATCTTTGCCTATATCGAGGGCTTCTACAACCAACACCGCAGACACTCGGCCATCGGCTATATCAGCCCAGTCGAGATGGAGCTAAAATCGGCTTGAACACTGTCCACTTTCTTGGGGGAAGATCACCAGACTGTCTCCGCGGACGCACTTCTGGATTGCTTCGCTTCGCTAGCAGTGACGAGCTACGTCATCAGACGAGTTACGTAATCAGATGCATCCCGGCATCCATGCGCACCACCTCGCCGGTCATGTTGCTGGAGGCCGGCATCGCCAGGAAGCAGACGAGCTGCGCGATGTCGTCGGCGGTTGAGGCGACCTTGAGCGGCACCTTCGCCACCACGCTGTCACGCACCTGCTTTGCTCCCGCCTCGCCGCGGCCCTTGGTGAACCAGGGCGTGTCGATATAGCCGGGGCACACCGTGTTGACGCGGATCAGCGGCGCCAGCGCACGCGACAGCGACAATGTCATGGTGTTGAGGGCGCCCTTGCTCGCAGCATAAGCGATCGACGAGCCGACGCCGCTGATGCCGGCGACCGACGACACGTTGACCACGGCGGACGGCCGTGCCGAAGCCTTTGCGCCGGCCTCGAGCAGGCTGCGCGCCGCGCGCACCATCTGGAACGGGCCGATGGTGTTGACGCCGTACAATCGCTGGAAATCTTCAGCCGACAATCCGTCGAGGTCGGCATGGGCGACATGCTTGGTGGTGCCGGCATTGTTGACGAGGATATCGAGCCGGCCCCAGGGCGTCGCCGCCGCAACGATCTTGCGGCAATCTTCATCCTTTGACACGTCGCCCTGCGCAACCAGAACCTCCGCCGCACCGGCCTTGCGGCAGATTTCTGCCGTAGCTTCGGCTTCCTTCTGGCTCGAGGAATAGTTGATGACGAGCCGCGCCCCACTCCGCGCGAGAATTTCCGCAGTCGCCGCGCCAAGGCCCGATGCGGACCCCGTCACGATTGCGCACAAACTGTCCTTTGCCATCCGGTTTTCCTTCCCCTGTACGATGTCGGCGCCCTGTTTAGCGAGTTTGCCGCGCCCTGCAAATGAAGCAAACTCCGCTAAGCGGAATTAATCCATATCGGTTCTTGCGCCCATGCCGGTGCCGCAGACGGACCTGCGATCAGCGCTTGTCAGGGCCATGGCTTTTTCCGATCATCGGGCGCAAGAAGAGGCCGCGCGCCGGCCGACCGGACGGTACGCGCCAATGGCAAAGCACGAGGAACGCTGTGGCGGAGAGTGACAATATCGTCGTCGAGACCGCGGAGAAAATCTTCGCCGATCTCGCCGATCCGCAGACCATCAACAATGACAAGAAGGATTCGTGGCAGGCGCCGCTGTGGCAGGCGCTGAGCGAGGCCGGCCTGCCGCTGTCCTGGGTGCCCGACGATCTCGGCGGCTCCGGCGCGAGCCTTGCCGACGGCTTTGCGCTTCTCAACGCCGCCGGCCGCTTCGCGGTCGCGGTTCCCCTCGCCGAGACCATGCTGGCCGGCTGGCTGCTGTCGCAAGCCAAGATCGCTTCGCCGGAAGGTGAGATGACGGTGCTGCCGGCTTCCCCGAAGGATCGCATCACGCTCGATGCCGACGGCGCGCTCTCCGGCCGCGCCCGCGGCGTGCCCTTCGCCAAGGCGGCGAAGCACTTTGCGGTGCTGGCGCACGGCAAGGACGGCGCCTCGATCGCGCTGGTCGATGCGAGCAAGGGCCGGATCGAGGCTGGACTCAATGTCGGCTACGACCACAGCGATACCGTGACGCTCGACAAGGTCCAGCCCATCACCATCAAGCCGGCGGCGAAGGACTTTGACCAGACCACCCTGATGCTGATGGGCGGCGTCGCGCGCAGCCTTCAGATCGCAGGCGCGCTGGAATCCATGCTCGACATCTCCGTGCGCTATTCCAACGAGCGCGTCGCCTTCGAGAAGAAGATCTCGAAATTCCAGGCGGTGCAGCACAATCTCGCCCGACTTGCCGGCGAGTCCGCTGCGGCACTTGCGGCCGCAACGTCCGCGGCCGACGCCATCGCGAATGCGACGGCGTTCGACGACGAGGTCTACCTCGAAGCCGCCTCCGCAAAAATCCGCTGCGCGGAAGCCGCCGAAAAAGGCGGCGGCATCGCGCACCAGGTGCACGGCGCGATCGGCTTCACCGTGGAGCACATCCTGCACCGCTATTCGCTGCGGGCGCTGGCCTGGCGTGACGATTTTGGCTCGGAGAGCCACTGGGCCGTCGAACTCGGCAAGCTGGTCGCCAATCGCGGCGCCGACGAATTGTGGCCGCTTGTGGCTTCGCGCTGATCAGGGGACGAAACAAAAATGACCGCTGCCCTCCGTTTCGATCCGATCCGCCTGCCGGAAAAGTGCGAGCAACTGCGCAAGGAAGTGCGTGCCTTCCTCGCGGAAGAAATCGCCGCCGGCACCTTCGATCCGCACAAGCCCAACCGCGAAGACACCGACGCACCGGAATTTTCCCGCCGGGTCGGCGCCAAGGGCTGGCTGGGCATGACCTGGCCGAAGAAATATGGCGGCCAGGAGCGCTCCTTTCTCGAACGCTACGTGGTGACCGAGGAGATGCGCGTCGCCAACGCGCCGACGCGGCGCTTCTTCGTCGCCGACCGCCAGAGCGGTCCGGTGCTGCTGAAATACGCGCCCGAGCACATCAAGATGGACATCCTGCCGCGCATCTGCCGCGGCGAGATCTGCTTCGCCATCGGCATGAGCGAGCCGAACTCCGGCTCGGACCTGTTCGCGGCCAAGACGCGCGCGACTAAAACCGACGGCGGCTATCTCATCAACGGCACCAAGATCTGGAC
>JAEWFG010000035.1 GCA_023388935.1 Pseudomonadota bacterium
CGTCGAGCTGATCCTGCACGGGCACGACCACATTCATTCGACGATGTGGTTCAATGGCCCGAACGGCGACATTCCCGCGATCGGCGTGCCGTCGGCGTCTGCGCTCGCGCACGGGCGCTATCCGGCGGCAGCGTATAATCTGTTCACGATCGAGAAGGACAATGCCGGCTGGCGCTGCGAGCAGACGGTGCGAGGCCTCGGGTCTAGCTTTCAGATCCGGCAGATCAAGCACACGCGCTTGGTTTGAGGCGCCTGTCATTCCGGGGCATGCGAAGCATGAGCCCGGAATCCATCGGGCCACAGAACGTGCAGATGAATGGATTCCGGGCTCGCACCTGCGGTGCGCCCCGGAATGACGGAGCAACTGATCACCAGCTCCGCAGGGCCGCCAGCACGGCGACGCCGAACAGCGCTGCAGCGCCGAGGATGAATCCGAACACGAACGGCCACACGCGCGAGCGGCGCGGCGGCTCCGCCACCGCGGGCTTCGGCTCGGGCAGGACCGCCATCGCATGCTCGCGCTCGATCATGCGGCGCGCGACATAGTCGGTCACGGCCTCGACAATCACCGCGGTGTCGTGCGATTCGGCGAGCACGATCCGGCCGAAGCGGGTGTCCTGGACGAAGCGGTACATCCGCTTGTCGCGCCCCATCATGATGTGCGCAACGACATCGATCCAGAGCCGCGGCGTATCGCCCTGGCTGATGCCGCGGTCGAACAGGTCGATCTGGTCGGGCACCTGTGCAAACAACGGGTCGAGCGCGTCGTTGAGGATCTCCAGCCGCGCCACCTCGGCGTCGCGCAGGTCGACGACCACGCCGGTCCGGTCGGCAGCCTCGATCCGCGCACGCAAAAGCGCGTCGCGCAGCCGCACCGGGCGCGGCTGGCTGGGATGTGTCCCGCTGGTCTCGGGCTCTGACATTGTCGGCCTCGTCCTCACTTGCCTCCGTTAACCTATCAGCAACCACGGTGTCCGCAAAGGGTCCACAATTCCAGATACTTACGGTGCCCACAGCCTGTTCACCTGTGCCAAAAACAGACGATCCCACCCAGGCAGAGCCTGGATGGGACCATCCGTCCTTGGACGTCTTCTTGGATTTAGGGCAGGGCCGTCAGGCCGCCGGGGCGCGATTCGGCTCTTCGACGATCGAGAAGCGGACGCCGGCCTTGTGGCGGCTCTCTTCCGACACTGCCCTCCAGCAATCCTCGGCTTCCTTGCGGGACGCGAAGGGGCCTTTGACCTGGGCCGAGCCTTCCACGAGCTTGTGGAAGTTCATCGAACCGAACTCGCCGCCGATCACCCAGAAATTGCTGCCTTTGGTCATTGTCAGTCTCCCGTCGATTAGCCGAATTGGTTCATGGTGTTGTGGACGCCGCCCGCCTTCAGGGCAGCCTCGCCGGCGAAGTATTCCTTGTGATCGTCGCCGATGTCGGAGCCGGCCATGTTCTGATGCTTGGCGCAGGCAATGCCCTGACGGATCTCGGCGCGCTGGACGTTCTTCACATAGCCGAGCATGCCCTGCTCGCCGAAATATTCCTTCGCCAGATTGTCGGTCGAGAGCGCCGCCGTGTGATAGGTCGGCAACGTGATCAGATGGTGGAAGATGCCGGCACGCTTGGCTGAATCGGCCTGGAAGGTGCGGATGCGCTCGTCGGCTTCAATGGCCAGCGGCGTATCGTCGTATTCCGGCTTCATCAGCTCGGCACGATTGTACTTGCTGACGTCCTTGCCCGCTTCCTTCATCGCGTCGTAGACCTGCCAACGGAAGTTGAGGGTCCAGTTGAACGACGGCGAGTTGTTGTAGGCCAGCTTCGCGTTCGGAACCACCTTCCGGATCCGATCGACCATCTTGGCGATCTGCTCGATATGCGGCTTCTCGGTTTCGATCCACAAGAGGTCGGCGCCGTTCTGGAGCGAGGTGACGCAGTCCAGCACGCAGCGATCTTCGCCGGTACCGGGGCGGAACTGGTAGAGATTAGAGGGCAGCCGCTTCGGACGCATCATCTTGCCGTCACGGTTGATGATGACATCACCGTTCCGCGCGTTGGCGGCCGTCACTTCCTCGCAATCCAGGAAGCCGTTGTACTGGTCGCCGAGGTCGCCCGGCTTGTGGCTCACGGCGATCTGCTGCGTGAGGCCGGCGCCGAGCGAGTCGGTGCGGGTCACGACGATGCCGTCTTCGATGCCCAGTTCGAGGAACGCGTGGCGGCAGGCACGGATCTTCGCGAGGAAGACGTCGTGCGGCACGGTGACCTTGCCGTCCTGGTGACCGCACTGCTTCTCGTCCGAGACCTGGTTCTCGATCTGCAGGGCGCAGGCGCCAGCTTCGATCATCTTCTTGGCGAGCAGATAGGTCGCCTCCGCATTGCCGAAGCCGGCGTCGATGTCGGCAATCACGGGCACAACATGGGTCTGGAAGTTGTCGATCTTCTCGATCAGGGACTTTTCCTTCGCCTTGTCGCCTTCCTTGCGGGCGGCGTCGAGGCTGCGGAAGATATCGTTCAGCTCGCGCGAGTCAGCCTGGCGCAGAAAGGTGTAGAGCTCTTCGATCAGCGCCGGCACCGAGGTCTTCTCGTGCATCGACTGGTCGGGCAGCGGTCCGAACTCGGAGCGCAGCGCCGCGATCATCCAGCCGGACAGGTACAAATAGCGGCGATCAGTCGTGCCGAAATGCTTCTTGATCGAGATCAGCTTTTGCTGGGCGATGAAGCCATGCCAGCAGCCGAGCGACTGGGTGTACTTGGTCGGATCGCCGTCATAGGCGGCCATGTCGGCCCGCATCAGTGCCGCGGTGTAGCGGGCGACGTCGAGGCCGGTCTTGAAGCGGTTCTGCAGGCGCATGCGCGCGACGGCCTCGGCCGTCACCCCGTTCCAGGTCGGCTTGGTCTTGAGGAGCGCCTGGGCCGCATCGATCTCGCTCTGATACGAAGCCGGGCCCTGAAGGGTGCTGATGCCGCGTGGCTGGTAATTCATGTGCCTCATCCTTTCGATGACGACAAAACGGACTGGCTTTGTCATCGACATTTTTGACAGTGCATTGCGAAATGCGTGTCATGAGCTAAACGCGAAAAAGAAAACTTCGTATAGACGGCTTGTTTTTTATTGGTGATGTCATGTAACATCAGAACATGTAATAGATGTTATTTTGTAAATTTAGTAAAAAATATAGGTCAGCTAGACTGTCCTTGATGGCTCTGGAGGTCTGAAAATGCCCGCCGAATCCGGGAAGAAACTGTTCGTCGGCCCGCGCTTCCGGCGGATCCGGCAGCAATTGGGGCTGTCGCAGACCCAGATCGCCGAGGGGCTCGGGATCTCGCCGAGCTACGTCAACCTGATCGAGCGCAACCAGCGCCCGGTGACGGCGCAGATCCTGCTGCGGCTGGCCGAGACCTATGACCTCGACCTCAGGGATCTCGCGACCGCCGACGAGGACCGCTTCTTCGCCGAGCTCAACGAGATCTTCTCCGATCCCTTGTTCCGCCAGATCGACGTGCCCAAGCAGGAACTGCGCGACCTCGCCGAGCTCTGCCCCGGCGTCACCCATGCACTGCAGCGGCTCTACGCGGCCTATACCGAGGCCCGCCAGGGCGAGACTCTTGCCGCGGCGCAGATGGCCGACCGCGACGTCGGCACGCGCTATGAGGGCAATCCTGTCGAGCGCGTGCGCGAGCTGATCGAGGCGAACCGGAACTATTTTCCGGAGCTCGAGCAGGCCGCGGAAAATTTACGAGACGAACTGAACGTGCCGGCCGAAGGGCTTTACGCGGCGCTGGCCGCGAGGCTGCGCGAAAAGCATTCGATCCAGACCCGCATCATGCCGGTCGACGTGATGCGCGAGACGCTCAGGCGTTTCGATCGCCACCGCCGCCAACTCCTGATTTCGGAGCTGGTCGACCCGCCAGGACGCGCGTTCCAGCTCGCCTTCCAGCTGGGCTTGGGCGAATGCGCCCAGCATCTGGAGACCATCATCGGCCGCGCCGGCCCGCTTGACGATGCGCCGCGGCGGCTGTTCCGCATCACGCTCGGCAATTACTTTGCGGCTGCGGTGATGATGCCCTACCCGGCTTTCCTGGCTGCAGCGGAAGCCCTCAACTACGACATCCACGTGCTCGCACAGCGCTTCAGTTCCGGCTTCGAGCAGGTCTGCCATCGCCTCACGACCCTGCAGCGGCCGAACGCGCGCGGCATCCCGTTCTTCCTGCTGCGCGTCGACAATGCCGGCAACGTGTCGAAGCGCTTCTCGTCCGGCACGTTCCCGTTCTCGAAATTCGGCGGCACCTGTCCGCTGTGGAACGTGCACTCGACCTTCGACACGCCCGATCGCCTCCTGAAGCAGGTGATCGAGCTCTCCGACGGCACGCGCTATTTCTCGATCGCGCAGATGGTGCGCCGGCCGGTGGCGCCGCATCCCCTGCCGCAACCGCGCTTCGCCATCGGCCTAGGCTGCGAGATCCGCCACGCCGCACGCCTGACTTACGCCGCCGGCCTGGATCTGGAGAGGACGGAAGGCACGCCGATCGGCGTCAACTGCCGCCTCTGCGAACGCGAAAATTGCGCCCAGCGTGCCGAGCCGCCGATCACACGCACGCTGATCCTGGACGAGACGACGCGGCGCGTGAGCTCGTTCGCGTTCTCGAATGCAAGGGAGTTGTGAGGGGCGCGTTGCAGTTCGTGCGCGCCAAGCACACCGCTGTCATGCCCCGCGAAGGCGGGGGATGGATTCACGTTTGAAGTGCAACGGTTGATCTGAGTTCAGAGAATGCCTCGGCGGGTGTCTTGAAGTCCAGGCATTTGCGTGGGGTGTCATTGAAGCG
>JAEWFG010000050.1 GCA_023388935.1 Pseudomonadota bacterium
CCATGCGCTGGGCTTCACGTTGGGCCGCTTTGCCGCCGCGCATCAACTTCGCTATGCGCAGTCCGATCACGCGATTGCTTTCCAGTCCCAGCATCATCCAGTTCCACATGCTGCGATATTCCCATCAAGGCCAATAGCTTTCGGATCAAATCAAACGACCGGGCGCGATGTCCAATCAAAGCCGCGTGGCTCGTCAGGACGGCAGCAAATCTGCGCGGATCAGTCCGCTGACGCCAAGGAAGCATCATCCTTTGTGTGCGAAATGGTACAATAATTTAACGCGAAATGATGGTTTGCAAATATTCTCAAGGCGGGCGGTCGCGCGTACCCCGCTTTCTTACGCGCCCCAGAGGACTCGGGAGCCGACTGCGGAGGGACGGCGCAATTTCGATCGCGAGGTTTCCACACCCACGACAAGCCGACGTAGGCCCGGCTGCAATCGAGGTGGTGGGGCCGGCCAGAGCCGAGCCGCTCACCTCGATCGAGGGGCTTCTCGTGGTCGAGCGACAGACGGGCCAACATTGATGACCGTGTCAGACGTCATGGTCGTTCCTTGTTGCGTCGCAAGGAAATATCTCACTTTCGTTTCTGCGAGGCGATGTAATGTTCCATACTGAACGTCAACGCCGCGAAAGCGTTTTTCTGATGGGGGTGTATTTCATAACAGGAGGAGGTCATGAAACGCCTTCGGTTCGAGCCAGACAAGGCGTTGGGCGAAAGGCTCATCAAAGAAGCCCGACTAGCAAGAGAAAAAGCTGCGCAACTGCCACCGGGCAAGGAGCGTGAGGACCTTTTGCAAAGAGCCCATGGGGCCGACATCGCCGCCCGGATCGATGGATGGTTGAGTTCTTCGGGACTGCGTCCGCCAAAGTGAAGCAGGCGCGTCTTTTCCAGTGAACCGAAACCGTGCGATTTGTGTTGGGGACAATGGACGATAAAGATCTGCAAGCTCACAGCGAACAAGCACTTGTCGTGGTCACCCTCAGTACGGCGACGCTGATCGCGTGCGTCGCTCTCCTAATTTCCAACATCTAAAGGCCGCCGTAGTTGGCGGCCTTTAGACATCCCCTGCAAGCGCCGCTATCGGCTATTTCGGCGCGCCAGTTTGGCTGCTCAAACCCGTGGTCTCCTCACTCAGTGGTCGGCCCGGAGGATGCGCAGAAGCGCCCTGTTTGTCTTGATCGGCTACGTATCCGGACTCTCCGGAGTTGCGGGTCTTGACCCCTTTGTCTGCATCGCGCTGCATCTGCTCGTTAGGCTCGCTACCCTTGAGCCCTTGGTCCACACCGCTGTGCATCTGTTCCTTGGTTTGCTCACTAGGAGCGGCCGGTTGCTGTTGTGCCCTTGCTGGGAAGCCAATCGCGCTTCCGGCAACGACGATCATCGCGAGCGTTGCGGTTCGCATACGTCTCCTCCTATGCGTTGCTCCGGTCGAGTAACGCGCAAACTTACGAACCTTTCCTAGTTCCGATTGCTATTTTCAAAAATTCTTCTTGGCGCGCACAAGGAAGAATAGGTTAATCCCGCTGGCGCAAGTGGTGAGTTTCTGCGTGAACCGACACCTTCCTGCAACCGCAACCACGAATTTTGTTGCACGAAGTACCCGCGATTCGGTCGCGCGTACCCGCGTTTTCGGCAGGCCCCAGAGGATCCGCGCCCGTTGCTCGGCTGCGGCCTTCGTCCACTCGATCGATGTTGTGGGTTACTCTACGCCGCACGACGGTTTTCTTTGAGCCAATCACCGGGTTGACCAACAATAGCCAACGCGGCTCAAACTGACTGCCATTGTCTTGTTGCTCGGCGGCCTGATGTCCGCGAGCGTCGCGTTGCGCAGTCTAGCCCAAGAGTAGGCGTCGAGCATGCACTCGGACGGCACGTTGATAATTATGGTGGCGTCTAGAGACGGACGGTAAGCCGGTTCACATCCGCTTTCGGTTCACGACGGCGGGAAGAATTGCAGAAACGGTTTGCTGGCCTGGGAGCGGCCTGCCAGCGCTCAGACCCGATCTGATCGAACGGTCACACCGAACACTCGCCCCGCGTCTCGCGGGGGCTTTTTTCCGGCAAGCCATTATTTATGAGAATTTATGAGCTGTCGTTGTGAAAAGGCCCCAGCGCCGTGGAGTGGGGAGGTTCCAGCCGGAGCTGGGGCAGTCACCTAACTGCCTTCTGGAGGCACGGAAAAAACTTGGCGGAGGCCACAGCGTTCCTAAAGGGTTCGCTCTCTTCACCTTGCATTGATCGAGCGAGCCGGTTTCCCTTGCGGCAAGGAGGTTCTAGCGCCGGAGAGATCTAACGGCGCTGGGGCAAGTTTTGGTGCTCTCACAATCGCCCGGCAGGAAGCGGGCTACCGTCCTGCGGGCGCGGGAGAAACGCCGACAGGCTTGGGGCGTTCCTACTACCGCAGGAGAGGGAGGAAAAAACGGAGTGTTGACATGCGTGTTGGAAGACCGACGGCAGCGATCGATTTGGTGCGCACGTTTCAGGACGAGGCCGGGATGGACGACAAGACCGTCGCGGTGCTGCTATGTGAATTCATCGACCAGCTTGCGAGCGCGTTCTACGAGCACCTAGCCAAGGCGATGGAGTGGGAGAAAGATATTACGCATAGTCGGCATCGGTCTCGCTGATCGGTCGCTGTGGCGGGTCGTCCCGCGGTGGAACGATCACCCTCAATCCCAAGAAGCCCTTGTTATTGGCAGGCAGGCCGCCCCTTGCGATAAGCGGGTCTTTTGCTGCTCGCTTGGTTCCTTGCGCGGCCGTGCGATCGCCTCAATCGGCCGAGGCCAAAAACCGGGTGTGTTTCGGCGCGGGGTCTCGACCATGATCGGCGAAGGGTCCCGTCGTCTCAATTCAATGAAATCAATTGCCTGATGGGGTCTCGACGACGCCGATGGGGGTCAATGTTCGAACAGCATTCACACATGGGTGGCTTGGCCAGGGTGTCGGTCGATGAGCTGCGATCGCTGCCAGGGGCGCGCGCTGCGGATCCTGGGCTTGCTCGGCACGATCCTGATCTCGCCGAAAAATTAGGAACATTCGTCAGGCCCCCTCATTAGCGCACCAAAGCGCTTTAGGAGGATGGGACTATGGACGGACTGATCTATCTGATCGGCCTGATCGTCGTGATTATGGCGATCTTGTCGTTCTTTGGCCTGCGCTGAGAGGGCCGCGATGGCAATCGAAACTCTCGTGCAGGAAGATGTGTTGGAATGCGGCGCTGTAGCTGCCGAGGAACGACGGAGCATCCAGTGGAGCTCCGTCATCGCCGGTGCTTTCGCCGCCGGCGCGATGTCGTTCATCCTGGTCAGTTTTGGCGTCGCCATTGGCCTCGGCGTTAGCTCGGCCTCGCCGACATGGCGCGATGCATCGGCGGCGCTGGCGCTGCTGTCAGGGCTGTATCTGATCATTCAGGCCATCATCAGCTTCGGCTTCGGCGGCTACATCGCCGGCCGGACGTCGCGACCGGCACCCGCGCTGGCAACGGTTGAGGACGACGGCGAGCGGCGGGACGGGGTTCAAGGGCTGATGTCCTGGGCTCTGGCCGTGTTGATCGGGGCGGCGCTGCTGGCGATCATCGGTGCGGCTGCGATCGAACGTTCGCCAATGCGCAGCTCGGCCGCGAATGCGACCGCCGCCGAACCGCTGTTGAGCTATGAGCTGGACAAACTGTTTCGCGCGCCGCGCCGGCCTCCCAACGCCGACATGCGGGAAGCCCGCGCCGAAGCCGGGCGCATCCTGATGACGTCATCCAGCCATAGCGGTGTCAGCACCGACGATCGAGCCTATCTCGTGCAGCAGGTCGCCGCGTTGACGGGATTGACTGCGCCGGATGCCGAGCGGCGGGTTGATATAGTGATCGCCGATGCGCATACGGCGCTCAACCGCGCGCGGCGCAACTCGGTCATCGTTGCCTTCTCGGTCGCTGCGGCGGCCCTGATCGGAGCCGCGGTGGCCTGGGCTGCTGCCGTTGCCGGCGGGCGGCACCGTGATGGAGAGCCGCTGCCGAACTGGATGGCGAGTTCAAACCGCTTCCATCGCAGCTCGCGCGCAATGCCGGTGCCGTAGTGTTTCGCGATCAGACGCTACGCCCGCTCCTCCCAGATCATCGCGAGATGCACGATGGTCTGCACGGCCTTTTCCATGTCCTGCCGGCTGACCCATTCGAGGCGCGAGTGGAACGCGTGCTCGCCGGCAAAGATGTTGGGGCAGGGCAGGCCCA
>JAEWFG010000064.1 GCA_023388935.1 Pseudomonadota bacterium
CAGAGAACCAGCCGGCCAGAACGCCTCGCCGCTGGGCGAGATCAAATCGGAAAGGTGGGCGACATCGTCTCGGAATCCACGGGCGACTTCATATCGGTACGCCTGGGCGACTTCGTCGGAATCCGCAGGCATGACCGAAGGCGACGGAGATCTGGTGCAGGTCGGTCACGACGTCGCCGATCCCGTAGAGACCGGCTACCGACGTACGTCGATGATCATCGACCTCAAGGTAGCCCTGCTTGGTATGCGCCGCGCCAAGCGACAGCGCGAGCCGCGACCGCACTTCGGCGCCCATCGCTGAGTAGATGACATCGAACTCCAGCGTCGTACCCTCATAAACAACTTCAAGCTTATGACCGGCTCGCCTCAAGCTCACATTGGATGCTTCCACGAGGTGGACCTCCGCCTCGGCAAGCCCGGGCTTCAGATTGTCCCCGTTCAGCCGGGTTGCGAGCAGTGTCACGTCCCGGGAGTAGCCGCGCAGGAACAGGGCCTTGGCCGCCGCCTGGTCCAGCGGCCCGACCACGGCAATGCGGCGTCCGATAGCCTCATGGGCGTCGCAGACCGGGCAGTATCGCAAGAGCCCGTCGGCCACGGCCCCGCGCTATTCATGGAAGGGAGGATGGGTGTCGACGATGCCGCAGGCGAGCACGACGGCGGCCGCATTGAGCCCTCCCCCGCTCCAGGTGGCGTTGAAACCCTGCTTGCTCCACGCCAGGGCCGTGACCTCCGCGCGAATCACGGGGACCTCAAGTTCGGACAATTGGGCGGACATTCGAGCAAGCAACTCCGGTCCGGACAAGCCGCCGGTGAAACCGGGCAGATTATGGCTGCGCGGAATCAGGGCGGGCGCGGCTTGCCCCGGCGTCGACCACGCAGACGCTACGACGGAAGCGCGCCAGATAGATCGCAGCAATGAGACCTGCGGGACCTCCGCCGACGATCAGACAATCAAGGGACATCGCTCTCCATCAGGTCCGCTCTCGCGCCAGGCACGGCGCCGCGACAACAGGTTGACGGGGCTCCCGTTCCGAACAGGCGGCCAGCGGAAGCAGCGAACCAACCAGGAGGGGCGCGGTGAGAAGAACGGGGACAGCGAGTAGCCGGCTGGCTGCTGCCAGCGCAATCGGGAACGGAATTACCAAGCTGCAGTTGGCTTAGCAGACAGGAGTTGCCGCCATGCGCCGCTCGAAGCCTCACCCGATCCGCAACAAGCTCGACCTCTCCGACCCTACCCAGGTGCGCCTCGTCCGAAAGCGCCTTAAGCTCTCGGATGCCGAGCTGACCGCCATCGTCGGCCGGATCGGCAATTCGCTGTCCGCGATCAGCAAGGAGGCAGCGCTGCAGAGGGCGACCGAACTGCCAGTACCGGCCGAAGTGCCGCCTGCCGCGGTGATTGCTTCGGCGACCGTCGGCGAGCAGATCGAAACCGATGCGGCGGCGACCGCGCCTGCTTCCTGACGGGTTTGCTGCGGGGGCACCATGGATCAGCCGGGACATTCAGACGAGGCCCTGACCCGCGTGGCCTCGAGCCTGCGCCGCACCCGGATCACTGAGGGCAAGCCATTGCCGCTGGGCGCCACCTGGGACGGACTTGGCGTGAACTTCGCGCTGTTTTCGGCCCATGCCACCAAGGTCGAGCTCTGCCTGTTCGACGATGCCGGCGAAACCGAGCTCGAGCGCATCGAACTTCCCGAATACACCGACGAAGTCTGGCACGGCTATCTGCCCTCGGCGCGCCCCGGCACCGTCTACGGCTACCGGGTCCATGGTCCCTATGAACCCGACGCGGGACATCGGTTTAATCCCAACAAGCTGGTGCTGGATCCCTACGCTCGGCAACTGGTCGGGCAGCTGCGCTGGGGACCGGAACTGTTCGGCTATCAGCTCGACCATTCCGATAAGGATCTGTCGTATGACGAACGCGATAGCGCCCCGTTGATGCAGAAATGCCGCGTCATCGACCCGGCCTTCACCTGGGGCGCGGCGCGCAAGCCCGAAATCCCGTGGGAGCGGACGATCTTCTACGAGATGCACGTCAAGGGCTTCACGGAGCTGCATCCACTCGTGCCCGCGGCAGATCGCGGCACCTTTTCAGGCCTCGCGCATTCGGAAGTTCCTGCCTATCTGCGGTCGCTCGGCATCACCAGCGCGGAGCTCCTTCCGATCCACGCCTTCGTCGACGACAGCTATCTCCTCGACAAGGGCCTGCGCAATTATTGGGGCTACAACTCCATTGCCTTCTTCGCGCCGGAGCCGCGATACCTCAAGACGCCGTTCGCGAACGAATTCAAGGCCATGGTCAACCAGTTTCATGCCCATGGCATCGAACTCATTCTCGATGTCGTCTACAATCACACCGCCGAAGGCAACGAGTTGGGGCCGACGCTGTCGTTCAAGGGCATCGACAATGCCAGCTATTACCGCCTGCTTCCGGACAAGAAGCGCTACTACATCAACGACACCGGCACCGGCAATACGGTGAACCTGTCGCATCAGCGGGTGCTGCAACTGGTTGCCGATTCCCTGCGCTACTGGGCGACCGAGATGCAGGTCGACGGCTTCCGCTTCGACCTCGCGACCATCCTTGCGCGCGAACCATATGGCTTCGACGAGGGCGGCGGCTTCCTCGATGCCTGCCGCCAGGATCCCGTGCTGTCGGGTGTCAAGCTGATTGCCGAGCCCTGGGACATCGGTCCCGGCGGCTACCAGGTCGGTCAGTTTCCGCCGGGATGGGCCGAATGGAACGACAAGTTCAGGGACACGGTGCGCGCTTTCTGGAAGGGCGATGCCGGCACGCTGGCCGACCTCGCTAAGCGCATCTCCGGATCTGGCGATCTCTTCAACAAGCGCGGACGCCGGCCATGGGCCAGTGTCAACTTTGTCACGGCACACGACGGCTTCAATCTCAACGACCTCGTCGCCTATAACGACAAGCACAACGAGGCGAACGGCGAGGACAATCGCGACGGCCATAGCAACAATCATTCCTGGAACTGCGGCGCCGAGGGACCGACAGATGATCCGGAGATCACTGCGCTGCGCGAACGCCAGAAGCGCAACCTGCTGGCGACGATGCTGTTGTCCCACGGCACGCCGATGCTGCTCGCCGGCGACGAGTTCGGACATAGCCAGAACGGCAATAACAACGCCTATGCGCAGGACAACGAGACGAGCTGGCTCGAGTGGATGGGCATCACCGCAAACGGCCGCGGCCTTCGCGAATTCGCGCGCAAGCTGATCGCTACGCGCAAGGCGTTCCCCATTCTCTACCGGAGCCGCTTCCTGGTCGGCTCTCACAACGAGGAGCTGGACGTCAAGGACGTGACTTGGCTGTCTCCATCCGGAGAGGAAATGACGGCCGATCAGTGGGAGGACGGCAACGCCAAATGCCTCGGAATGCTGCTCGATGGACGCGCCCAGGAGACCGGGATCAAGCGCCGCGGCTCGGATGCGACCCTGTTGGTGGTATACAACGCCCACCGCGACGTCGTGAGCTTCATCTTGCCGGCTGTCGCCGACGGGCGCAGCTGGCTCGGCATGATCGACACCAACCAGCCGAACGCGCCGATGGCAGAGTTCGCGTTCGGGCACGTTTACGGGGTGACCGGCCGATCGCTCCTGGTGTTTGGCCTCGCCAACGAGAGCGTCGCGACCCGTCGCCTTCGACAGGGCCTTGGCGCGCTCCTTGACATCGCCGATACGCCGCTGCTCGGCTAGTTCGAGGGCCGTGATGTGGAAGCTCAGCGATTCAACCTCACGCCCCGGCGACCTTGTTGAGGGAACGAACCGCCGCGCTCGTCCCTTATGAGAATGCGAAGACGGGGGTCATTCACGATGCTCCGACAGACCGGCAAAGAAGAAGAGGTCCTGGACCGCACGGCGGAGGTGGCGGCGACCATCGCGGAGGAAGGCCTCCGCTATGTCAGCGACTCGTCGCCGGGATATACGCGCAAGCGGACGGGCACCACCTTCAGCTACTACGACACGAACGGCAAACGCATCACCGATGCCACGATCGTCCGGCGGATCAAGTCGATCGGCATCCCACCCGCCTACGAGACGGTCTGGATCTGTCCCGCGGCCAACGGTCACATCCAGGCAACGGGTCTCGATGCGCGGGGACGCAAGCAGTACCGCTACCATCCGAAATGGCGCGAGCTGCGCGATCAGGACAAGTACGAGCATATCATCCAGTTCGCGGCCGCCCTGCCCGCATTACGGGACCGGGTCGCCGCCGACATGAAGCTCGACGGGCTGCCCCGCGAGAAGGTGCTGGCGACGATCGTCAGCCTTCTGGAGAAGACGCTGATCCGGGTCGGCAACGCCGAGTATGCGGAGAAGAACAAGTCCTATGGGCTGACCACGATGCGACGCAAGCACGTCGCGATCGGAGGTGGCATCCTGCGGTTCGAGTTTACGGGCAAGTCGGGGAAGCAATGGAAGCTGCGTGTCGAGGACAAGCGCATCGCCGCGATCGTGAAGCGCTGCGCCGAAATCCCGGGCCACGAACTGTTCAAGTATCTAGATGACGACGGAGTGCCACGCACCATGGATTCGGGCGACGTCAACGCCTACATCAAGGAGATCACTGGCGAGGACTTCAGCGCCAAGGATTTCCGGACATGGGCGGGGACGGTGCTGGCGGCGCTGGCGCTGACGGAGTTCAAGAAGTACGAAAGCCAGGCCGAGGCTAAGCGCAACGTGGTCGCCGCGATCGAGAGCGTTCCCAGGCAACTCGGCAACACGCCAGCCATCTGCCGCAAGTGCTACGTGCACCCCGAGGTCCTGAACGCCTATATGTCCGGCGACCTGGTCAAGATGATCGAAGCCAAGATCGCGCAGAAGTTCAAGCGCCACTACGCCAAGCTCACGTCCGACGAGATCACGGTGCTGGCGTTTCTCCGCAAGCGGCTCGGCTCAATGAAGGCCGCCGCCTAGTCCAGGATCCGCGACAGGAACTCTGTCCCTCACCCGGCGTTTGCGGGAATGCCCCCTGCCCATGCCAAAGGATTGCTGACGGAATTCGGTGTCGCGATGTCGCGTCCGGCAGCGTTCGTTGTCTATCTCGTTTATTGTGCTTGCTGGCTACCCTCGGAAACGGCCTGGAGTGGCATTCGATGGCCACGCTTGCCACGTGGGGGATGACGCTTCTCATTCAGCGAGCCGAGCACCGCGATACCCAAGCCATTCACGCGAAGCTCGACGAGCTCCTGAAGGTCCATGGCGGGGCCGACAATTCGTTGATGAGCATCGACGACAAGGATGCAGAGGAAGTCGAGAAGGAGCGCACACAAGTGCAGGAAGCGAGGTAAAGCGAGCGTCGCCGCCTAGCCGACCTGATGTCGCTTCTGAATTAGGAACAAAGGCCGATGGCCTGCCGGTTCGAGAACCGATCTTTCTCGTACCTGAGGGCAATCCGAATGTACCATCACGTCAAGAAACTCATGTTCACCGTCCGCGTCGACGAGCCGGAGCCGCGGTTCGGCAACATGCTTCTCGAGCAGTTCGGCGGCGCCAACGGCGAGCTGGCCGCCGCCATGCAATATTCCATCCAGGGCATTAATTGCGAAGATCCGGACCGAAAGGATCTCCTGATGGACATCGGCACCGAGGAGCTCAGCCCTCTCGAAGTCGTCGGCGCGCTGGCGCGCATGCACCTGAAACCGGCGAAATTCGATCGCCAGGCGGCAGAGGCCGATCCGTTGATCGCGATCGCCGGTGGCGGGGGTGTAAACCTGTTTAACTCGCAAGGGAACGCCTAGACCGCCGACTACCTCAAGATCACGGGCGAACTTGACGTCGATCTGCGCAGCAACATCGCCGCCGAGGCCCGCGCAAAGATCGCCTATGAGCGGCTCATCAACTTCACCGACGATGCCGGCACCAAGGATGCGCTGCAGTTCCTGATGACCCGTGAGATCACTCACATGAAGGCATTTTCGCTGGCCCTCGAGAGCATGGCAAAGCTGGCCTTCAGCATCGGACGGATCGCTCCGACGCCCGGCTTGGTCGACCAGTTCTTCAACGTTTCGACCGGAACGCGCGATCATGGCGAGATCGTCACCCGCGGCCCATGGAACGAGGGCGGCGAATGGGTATTCACCGACTCCCCTGCCCTCCAGTCCGGCGAGCCCGGCCCCGCCGCGGCCATCGTCACCGAGAGTTCCCCGCCTGCCGACAAGGCCGGCCTCGGCGAGCTCCTGCTCGACGAGCTCCGCGACATCTTGCATCGGAAAAGCAGCTCACCAAAGCGATTCCGAAGATGGCGCAAGCGGCCCGCCACGATCAATTGCGCGTACTGTTCGAACAGCACCTCGCGGAGACGGAAACCTAAGTGGAACGCATTAACGAATGCTTCGAGCTTCTCGGTAAGTCAGCCAGGGCCAAGCCGTGCAAGGGCATGATGGGGCTGGTGGAGGAAGGCCAGGAGGTCATCGGCGAAGGCGAAGAGAAAGAAGATGCCGCCGCGGACCTAGCCTTGATCGGTGCTGCGCAGCGGGTCGAGCACTACGAAATTTCCGGCTATACCACCGCACGCAACCTCGCCCAGCAGCTCCGGCACAGCACCATCGTGGCCCTGTTGTCGAAGTCGCTGGCCGAGGAGGAGAATGCCGATCAGTTGCTCAATCAGGTCGCACGCTCGCTCATGTCCGTGGCCAAGATGCCTGCCGCCATCGAACAGACCGAGGAAGCGTAGTCGCTCTCGGAGCCGGGGCCGGAGCGAAGGCCCGCCCCGGCCCTCCCCGATCCGGCGAGGTTCACCAAGGCGCGCGTCTAATTCCGTTGCGCGGGCGCGCGCGAAGCTTCCGGATAATCATTTGCAGGTCGTCTTGACGCGGAACTGCTCAAACGTTCGGCAGTTTGCAATTCGTTTCGCTTATCGAGACGCTCAGGACTTCTGCAGGTGCGCATACTCGTTGTCGAAGACGATCCCCTCATCCGCGAATTCGTCGTTGATGCCCTCAGGGAGCAAGGCCACGACGTCATCCATGCGGCCGACGGCGAGCAGGCGTTGGCCTGGTGCGGACGCAAGGCCGCCGACGTTCTGGTGACCGACGTGAAGCTGCCCGGAAAGATCGACGGCTGGCAGATCGCCGAACGATGCCGTGAGCATCATCCCGAACTTCCAGTGATCTACGCCACCGGCTTCTCGCCGGTCACGCCGCGTCCGGTCCCCGGCAGCCTCGTTCTGCAGAAGCCGTATCACCCCGACCAGATTATCGAGGCGATCAGGGAGGTGACTTCCGGCCGGTCGCCGTCCGCCTAGCTCTTGCCGTTGCTGCGGTTGTCGAAGGGGGCGTTGCCGAGGCCGGTCCCGATGGTCGGCATTGGCATCAGAACCCGCTCAGGCGGGTCACTTAAAGGGAAGCTGTGGCTCTTATCCATCCGCGGTCATTACGGGGAGGAGTGCGCTGTGGAACCACTTGGCAAGCCGCTGATGCCAGCCACTTGCCCGGCAGTACTTTGATTAGCGCGCCTTTCTGCTTTCTGTCGCAAAGCGTCAAGGGCGCGGCGAGCAAGTTGGGCAGCTTCCAAGTTGCCCAATTTTTCAATTTCCTCCAAAGCCCAGATGAGCAGTTGCTCGGCCGCTTGAGCGCTTGGATCGCTGTCCCGTCTTCCTATAAATCATGATCGCACTCTTTCAACCTTAGGTCTTCAACGGCGGGCGCATAGGCCACATGCAACCTGGCCGGCCAAAAGTGCACAGTTCATGTAGATGAACGAGCGACAGAGGCGGCGCTGGCGAACCGGCGCGGGGGCAGTGTTCCGCGGCCGCGCCGGCTCCGCGCCGCAGCGCGGGGCATTGGAGAGAGGGCCGCGGCACGCACCTCCGCACTCCCGGCCCGGGTCGACTACCCGCCGCGTAACGGCTTTGCGTATCATATGTGCCGCCCATAACGCCCTTTGTATCATCTATGGGTCATGCCGACCGTCGCCGTCGTGCCGAGCAGCTCAGGCTGATGCACTAGCAGGGCGGCAACGCCAACCAGCAGGAGCATCGAAGCGATCATAATTGCGATCCAGGGCCTGTCATCCATACCGGCCAATGCACGCGGCGGTAGCGCAGTTCCGCCTTCGATGAAACGGCCCCGAAGGGATTGAGGCTACCTGCACCAAGGCCGCTCTACCGACCTTTTTCATCCGATATCACGGGCCGGCAGCCCTAATTGCGTTCGCCGCCCGCGGTCCTTGGTCGCCCCGGGGCGCGGGCACGAAACCCTTCCGAACCTCATGACTTGATATTCTCAGGACAATGTGAGGATCGTCCATGACGGGTCGTTCCCATCTCTTACCGGCAGCATTCATTTTACTTGCCAGCATCGCGGGATCAGCCGCGCAGGATGAACAGGCACGGTCGCCCAGCGACATTCAGCGAAACGTGGTCGCATCAGCGATTCACCTGTCGAATGAGCAGGAAAGGTTCGTGTGGCAACGTATAAATAATTATTCCGTCGCTCCCCCGACCTCACAGTTGCTCGTTCCGGTCGGAGAAGTCCTGCCGCAGGACATTCCTTTACAGACGATCCCCGACGATCTGGCCGAAGAGGTTTCAGCTCTGAAGGGATATGACTACACAATCATGCACGACCGGCTGTTCATCGTGAACAGGGCAGACAGGAGCGTAGCTTACGTGATCGACGGGACGCTGCGGCGCACTAATTAGCGCGGCAAGTCCGCCGCAAGTCATCGCATTCGAAGTCCCGGATGCCGTCGAATTGAAGGCATGCGTCGTTCGTTCCTCTGCTGCGGCAGCCCGCAGATCGCGCCAAGCGGCGACCACATGAACCGACGCCGCTTGGGACGCACACGGGCAGAGCCAACGCCTCCTGAATTGAGACCCTGACCTAGCCCTACTTTGTTAGCTTATTTACGGCCATCCCCATCCGACCTACGAAGGGTTTTGATTCAGCTATGGGCCGCCGACTAGGCAGGTTCGCCTGCACAATCGGCAAGACGCGAAATGAGAAGAACGGCGGTCTAGCGCAAGCGATATCACCATCCGCGGCCAACCCGTGGTTTCCACCACGCCCAATACCAAGCCGTGTTTGGAGGGCCTCTTTCCGTCGGGCGAGAGCAACTTGATGATCATTTCCCGGGACTTCGATCCTCTGGCCTTGGCCGTAGATTGGCTTGACGCCTGCCGGCGAAGACTTGGCCGCGCTTCTGGCCCTCTACGATGAAGGAGCTGTCTTGGAATGTGCCTGCGAGGGCACAAGCGTAACGGGACGGGCAGCAATCGCGGCTTACTGGGCACCGAAGCTCGAAAGTAAGCGAGTTTTCGAGCTTGACGATCTCGCCCTGACTGGCCACGGAGTTCGGATTAACTACCGAAGTTATGAAAGCAAGCCGCTTCGCATGTACCTCCGCTTCGGCAACTCCGGCAAGATCATCTACCCAAGCTGCGAGCCATTAGTCGAGACCGATGTAAGAAGCTCAGTGAACTAGCGTCCGCCCCGCGCGCTCTCGTACTGCGAGTTGTCGAGAATCTTGAAGCCTCAGTCCTTTCTTCTTTCTACCGGACACCTTCGGCGAAGATGGGGCGCGCCAGTAACAACGCCGGCGATCTTGGCCTACCAAAAACGAGAATTATGCGCGCCAGACGCGAGCCTGGCAGCCTTCTTCCGCGATGTGGCAGCCACTTCGGTGGAGCGGTCCAGACCTGTTCCTCGTTGCCGGTCTGTCGGAGCATGCGCCTGTCCCTCGGAAGCATCCTGGGGATCGAGGCCTGCGACTGACGGTCCCCTCCCGCTAAAAGGAACGAAGGCACCTGTTGGTTCCGTTTCTGAGGGTCGGTGGATGCGATGCAGCGAGCGCTATCCGGATCTCAGATGGGGTAAACCGGAGGATCCTTCGGCAAGGCGTTACGCAGCCGATGAGGGCATGGCCTGGCTTCAGACAATCGCCACAAAGTTCACCGACACGCTCCCCCCAGTCAGTCTTCACGAAGGCCGCAATGTCTCAGTATTCACTCGATGCATTACGCCAGCGTTCTCGAGAAACGACCGCTCGAGGCCAGCGTCGAGCAGATCTTGCGGGCCGACAGCCGAGCGGGAGCCCGTGCCATCCTGGCTTCGATCGATAAGCGTCGCTTCGAAAACAGGTCGGAAGGGCAGCGCCTCCGCAAGATGCTGCGCTTCGAGTCCTCTTTATGGGAAAGCGGTCATCATGCCGTGGCAGGCGTAGACGAGGCCGGAATGAGCCCTCTCGCCGGGCCGGTCTCCGCTGGCGCCGTGATCCTGAAACCCGGCTCGCGGATAGTCGGAATCGACGATTCGAAGAAGCTCGATGCTGCCGCTCGCGAGGAACTCGCGAAGGAGATCAAGGAAAAGGCAGAGAGTTGGTGTGTGGCGTTCGTCGAGATCGAGGAGATCGACTCGATCAACATCTATTGGGCGGGCATCCAGGCCATGCAGCGTGCAGTCCGGGGGCTAGGGTTGAGGCCGCAGCACCTGCTGATCGACGCGAAGCGGTTGAAGGAAATCGACCTCCCTCAGCAGGCCATCATCAAGGGCCGACGCCAAATCCGCCAGCATCGCTGCTGCGTCGATCTTGGCGAAAGTCGAGCGCGACGCGGTCATGCGGACGCTCGACATCCGCCACCCCGGCTACGGCTTCGCGGGTCATAAGGGATACCCGGTGCCGGCTCATTACGAAGCTCTCGCCAGGCTTGGTGCATGCGCAGCTCACCGGAGGTCGTTCGGACCCGTACGCAAGGCTCTCGGGTTGCCGCCCCTGCCCCCGTGGCCTTCAGCAGCCGAGCGCGAAGCCTGCTGAACCGGGGGGCTTTTGTCCGCCTCCACTGCTTTATTTTCGCGACCAACTCTTTTTTCGCGAACGACCTC
This sequence comes from Pseudomonadota bacterium, assembly GCA_023388935.1. Classification (GTDB taxonomy): domain Bacteria; phylum Pseudomonadota; class Alphaproteobacteria; order Rhizobiales; family Xanthobacteraceae; genus Bradyrhizobium. The sequence goes on from JAEWFG010000064.1 coordinate 10,848, forward strand.
CTTGGCCTTTTTGTCGGAACGCAGGCCTAGATATACTGGCTGGCGCAGCTCTCCCTTGCTGGTCCACTCGGCGAACTTCACTTCCGCAACCAACGAAGGGCGCACCCAGGTCGTGACCCGCTCATCCTTCACCTTGGCAGGAAAGGGCGATTTGGCTGTTTTGAGTCTCGTTAGCTTGCCGTGAAGCTCTTTGAGAACTTGGTGGCTGAAGCCGGTGCCGACATGACCGATGTACCGCCACGCATCGTCCTCGCGCAACGCCAGAACAAGGGCGCCGAAGAAGGGCCGGGTGCGCCGCGGCGCCGTAAAGCCGGCGATCACGACCTCCTGCCGCTGCGCGGTCTTCACCTTCAGCCAGTCGGCGGTCCGGCGTCCGGACGCGTACGGGCTGTCGGCGCGCTTGGCCATGATGCCTTCCAGATGTCTCCGCTCTGCTTCTGCGAAGAACTTCGTTCCCTTGCCTTTGCGGTGGTTGCTGAACGCGATCAGCTTGTGGCGCGGCAGGATGGCCTTCAGCCGCTTCTTGCGCTCGAGGAGCGGCAGCGCGCGTAGGTCCTCGCCGTCCGCGAACATGAGGTCGAACGCGCAGTACAAGAGTTTGGCCTCATGGCGCAGGGCGTTCTGAAGCAATTGGAAATGGGATGCGCCGTCCTTGCCGATCGCGACGAGTTCGCCATCGATCACGGCGTCCGCCTTCACGCATTCAAGTGCCTTCGCGACCTCCACGTAGGAGTGGCTGATGATCTTCCCGTTACGGCTGTAGAGCGCAACTCGACCACGCCGAATTTCCGAGACCATGCGGAAACCATCGAATTTGTCTTCAAAGACCCAATTAGCATCGTCGAACGGTGAATCGGTCAGCGTGGCCAGCATGGGCCGCAGGCGATTAGGAAGGGTCGATTTTCGGGCCATGGCCTGACACTGGGACTGCGGAGGGGTGGGAACGAGTAGGAGCGTCGCGGGTTCCGTCCGACAAAGTGAGTGCTTCGGCGCGAAATACGGGCCGAGCCCGAAATCCTCATGTCACCGGCAGATGAAATCGTGCGGTGGCTGTGCCGCTGCTGCGATTGGCGCGCGGGGTGCCCCTGCCGCTTCTCATGATAGCTGCAGGCTTGGCTCTCACCTCAAAGAGCGTGCGCGACCGGGCTGCAGGAGCGGTATCGCCCATGGTGGATGGTGCCAGTCGGATCATCGACCAAGCTGCCGAGAGAGTTCAAGAGGCGAGAAGTGGGGCGCAGGCGCAACTCTCCGAGTCCCAACAACAAGCCAGCGGTGCGGTCAACGATGCGATGGATGCTGCCAGGACAGCAGCCGACGATCTCAAGACTCGCGCAACGGAGGCGGCAGGAAAGATCGGTGACAAGATCACCGGAGGAATGGATGCCATCACGGATTCGGCGACCGCCGCTCCAGAACAGGCGCGCCAGATCATCGGTGATAACGCCGCGTTGATTGGAGGACTCGGCATCGCCATCGGAGCAATTATCGCGGCAGCACTTCCGGAAACGAAGTTCGAAGACCGGACGGCGGGTCCGACGAGTGACAGACTAAAGCGCGCCGCCGACGAAGCGGCTCAATCCGGCTTCGAGGCGGCCAGAGATGCCACTTTGTCTGCCGCCGATGCCGCGACAAGGAGCGTGAATGAAGCCGACCTCGGGCGGCACGCGAGCCGTATGACCCGGAATCTTGCCGACAACCTCAAGGAAGCCGCCGCAGAAGTTGTCGATGCCGCATTTAGCCCCTCCTCAAATTCGAGCACCTGAGAGACACAACATGAGCGATTCAGATGTGATCAAGCCGGCCGATTTCACCAAAGGTAAGAGCAACTCCCCCACCAATCTCAAGGATCAGATTGGCGATGCAGGGGCCGAGATGAAGCAGCGCGCCGGAGAGGCCTTACAGGCATCGGCGGACATGGCACGGGACAAGTTCAGCGAACCCACCGATGCAGCCAAGAATGTCGCCAGCGGCACCGTCGACCAGATCCAGGAGCGGGCGCGGGAACAGCAGCAGACCGGCGCCGATTTCATCGAGCGCTTGGCGGGTAACTTCCGCCAGGCTGCCGGCGCATTCGAAACTGACGTGCCCTTTGCCGCACGCGGTATAAACTCAGCGGCCGATTATGTGGAAGAAGCGGCCGCAAAGGTTCGTGACGGCAGCTTCCGCGATCTCGTCGACGGTGCGACCGATTTTGCGAAGCGACAACCAGCAGCATTTCTTGGCCTGTCCGTTTTGGCCGGGTTCGCCGCTGTGCGCTTCCTGAAGGCGTCGGGCGGGTCCTCGACCTCGCCGCAGACGGGTTCGAGGAGCGGGCAGGAAGCTGGCGGTGCCGGGGACCGCACGGCGTATGCAAGAGATGGCTTCGGTTCACAGGCCTCTGCTGGGTCGACGACGGGACAGCGGCAAGCAACTTCGCTCGACGGCAGCGCATCATGAGCATCGAGCACGATATCGAAACCGGCAAGAGCGATCTTTACAACGTCTCGGCCCTTGTCGGTGACGCAATGGCTCAGGTCGCAAAGCTTGTGCAGAATGAGGTCGATTTGGCAAAGGCCGAACTTGGCGAAAAGGTCCAAAAGCTCGGTGGAGCGTTGGGACTCCTGGCCGGGGGCGCCGTCCTTGTCATTCCCGCCATCGTAATGGGGCTGTTCGCGCTGTCTTCAGCGTTGATCAGTGCCGGCTGGTCGCCAACATTGGCCTACCTAGCCTCGGCGATTGTCGCAGCTGCCATATCGGGTGCCTTGATTGCCGTGGGCATCAACCGACTGGACGCGGGGGACTTGGCGCCCAAGGAGACCATCCGCCAGCTTGAGAAGGACAAAGACACTGTGAAGGGAATGGTGCGATGAGCGGCTCCCAACCCGGCTTTTTCGATAGTCTCCTTGCTGCTGCCCGAGAAAATCCGCTTTCCGCTGCGCTGATCGGGGGTGGCGCACTCTGGCTGTTGGTGGGCGACGAAAAGTTGAAGGGGGCTGAACGATCGGCCGCCACGGTCGCGTCAGACGTCGTCGACAGCGGTGCGAACAATCTTCGGGCGGCGGCTTCGAGTTTGCAGCGGACCGCAGCGCCGCCGACCGCCCCAGAGTTTGATCACGAAGCGCGCGACGCCGGCGGGATGGTACACGCTGCGGCCGGCGCTGTGTCTGATGCGACGGACAACGTCCGTGACCGGTTCGACGAAGGCGTAGCTTACGCTCGCGAACAGTTCGCCAAAATGGGTAATCCCTTGCCAACAGCACACACCTTGGCGAAGGCTCAGTCTTCACTCGGCGATATCATGGAGAGACAGCCCCTAATCATAGGCGCCGTCGGCTTGGTGATAGGTGCAGCAATCGCAGGTGCGTTTCGAACCTCTCAGATTGAAGACGACTACATCGGCGGGGTGAGCGACCAAGTAAAGGATGATCTGAGCAGGCGCGGATCCGCGGCGTCTAAGGCGCTGCGCGAAGCTGCCGATACGCTCATGGCCGAGGCGCGCGACCTTGGCGCCGAGGCCGTAGATCGCGTGAAGCAGGCGGGGACGGATGCCGCCCAGGCTGCCAAGGAAAAGGCCAGGCAATTGTGAGCGCTGGCGGCGGCTCAATCGTGGATCAATCAGGGCCGAACCACGAGGTCACTTCCCCGTCGCCGGCTTTGAGGCCCTGCCCTTTCGTCAGAAGGCCGTGGAGCGTTCTCGCGTTCTCGGGGGCACGGGCCTCGGAATCGTTGTTAAAATAGATCCAGGCCCGTTTGGCGCGGCTTGCCCTGATCCGCTCCGCCCACTTTCCCAGCTCCTCGACAGAATAGTCGTGCCTGTACCAACGAATGGGACCATGGAGGCGCAGGTACACCTCGTCTGCCGTCTTGATGAGTTCGTCGGGCAAGCGCGGGCCGCTGCAAGAGCAGAAGATGATCCCGGCGTTGTGAAAGGCCCGATAGACTTCCTGGTTCCACCAGCTTTTGTGCCGGAATTCCACCGCATTACGCCTTCTCGGATCAAGTTGGTCTACGATCGAGGCAAGCCGGGCCTTGGTATAGCGGTAGCTCGGCGGAAGCTGAAAGAGAAAGCGCCCCATCCGCTCGCCGAGGATGTCGGCAATGATTCCGAAGTCACGTATCAAAGTTTTAGTGCCCTTGAACTTCTTGATATGGGTTATGAGCTCGCAGACCTTCACCGTATAGATGAAGTTCCTCTTGCCAGGCTGCCGGCGCCACGCCTGAACGCTTGGGACGGTCGGCCAAGAGTAAAATGAGGCGTTGATCTCAACGGTGTCAAATACCCCGGCGTAGTGATCGAACCACGCGGATTGCGGGACGCCCTGATAAAAGGACTCTCGCCACTTCCAGTAGCGCCAGCCTGAGCAGCCCACATAGACGGAAACGTTCAGGCTCACGGACGACGTCTTGCAACGTTCCGTCTTTAGCCTAGCCCTATGCATCTTTGCGGCGCGGAGTATGTTGTTCTCGCGCTGCTTCTGACGCCGGAGATCGCGCCGCTCACGGCGTTCCTCAGGCGTGAGTTCTCTCAATACAGGAGCTGGTACGTTCGACACAGTTCTTTCCTGCAATAAACAACGAGGAAGCAGAGGTAAGAGATCCCCACGATGGGAGGAGCCGATCGAATGAGGTTTGCGATGTAAAGCGGCGCTCTCGGGCGCCGCAGGTCCCAGTCGTCTTCTTCGAATTCCAGGTGGGCCGCTCCCTGCAGCACGTGACCGGCCACCCTCGCAGCGTGGATCTTTCCTGGTTGAGCCTCGACACTCCTGCTGCAACGAATCCGCACACTCGCTGATCGTAGCCAGTTCGGGAGCCGTGCACAAACTATGCAAAATGAGACACACCTTCGCGGAGGCGCTGAGAAGCGACCTTGGTCTCAAGTAATTTCCGAAGGCATACGCTTTGATGTCAGGAGGCGAGCGCTTGGCTTCGTTCGTCGTCGTGGCGCCGCGCCCGCTATACGCCGCAATGTAAGGTCCGCCGAAAGCGAATTCCTTGCGTCTTCTTCGCCGGGATGCAGCTTGACGCGCCGCCGCGACCGGCCTGCTCTGTGGATTTAATCTTTTTGTTTCGCTTTTGCGCTTTTCCCGTCGGAGCTTTTGGAGCGTTCTTCGAAACGATCAGCTCCCTTAGCTAAATCGTGCCCCATCTTGCTCTCGTTTTTCGCTTCTTCGTTGGAAGCCGCTTCGAGCAACCCCTCAGAGGCCCGCTTTCCCGCTTTTGATGATTTATGTTCGGCATTCATCTGTAGCTCCTACCGATAAAGGGCGCTTCCAAGGAAATTTCCTGGTCTTTGCGGCGTGCCCGGTACCTACGTTCAATCAGAACGCCTGAATATTGTTCCCAGTTCGTTGAGGCTCTCAGTCGAGCCGAGCTTTTGTCAGCTTTGAGCGTGCTGCCAGTGTGAGGTGATGTCGGCGCCGGTTCTGTTGAGATGCACGTGCTGATCGACGTGATCGACCCATGATAGTGGAATGAAATGATGGTGCTGACCGTCCGGCGAACTAAGCTTCGTCAGCTTGATCTTGTCAGTGCCGTCCAGATGATCGACCTTTCCGACCATCCTCCTATCGGACGAAATTACGTCCATGTGTTCCTTGATCTTCGAAACGTCTGTCATCGGTATCTCTCGTTCAGCATTCCTGTGTTCGTCCGCAAGCAAAACTTTCGAATACTTTCCAACGCTTGGTAGACCGCCGATCAAGCCGCCCTGGCGACCGAGCGCCGCTTCTGGCGGAGGTAGCGCGTAATCTGCGGAAGCGTCATGGCGTTAAGGACTCGGTCGGCGGGTACGCCTCCCTTGCGGGCCATCTCGACGCCCCAGTGCATGTAATCGAGCTCTGAAATCGAGTGCGCGTCCGGATTGATGCTCAGCACGCAGCCGAACTCGAGAGCGGCCTGATGCCAGCGCCAGTCAAGATCGAGACGCCAAGGGTGGGCGTTGATTTCCACGACGACGTCGTGCTTGGCGCACGCGCGAAGAACCTTCTCGACGTCGATTTCGTAGCCAGGCCGCCGCTGGAGCTGCCGCCCGGTCATGTGGCCGATGATGGCGGTATGAGGATTGGAGATGGCCCGAAGCAGACGCTGCGTCTGCGCCTTGCGATCCAGCTTGAAACGGCCGTGGATGCTCGCGATTACGAAATCAAATCGTTTCAGCACGTCGTCCGGATAGTCCAACGACCCGTCGGCCAAGACGTCCGATTCGATTCCCTTGAGGATCCGGAAATCCTTGCCAAAGCGCTTGTTCAGTCGGTCCGCATCCCGGTGCTGCTCCGCGATCTGCTCGACCGATAGGCCGCCGGCGTAGTGGGCGGACTTGGAATGGTCGGCGACCCCGAAATACTCGAAGCCCCGCTGGCGCGTGGCCTTGGCCATGGTCTCTAGGGCCTCGGTGCCGTCGGACGCATCGGTGTGGCAGTGAAGGATTCCGCGAAGGTCTTGGTCGGTGACCAGCTTGGGTAGTTCGCCCTTCAGAGCGAGTTCGATCTCGCCGCGCCCCTCCCGAAGCTCAGGGGCGATGAAGGGTAGACCAAGGGCGCGGTAGATCTCGGCCTCCTCGCCAGTGATCAGAGTGCGGCCCTTGTGCAGCCCGTCGGCCTCCAATCGCATTCCCTTCTCGCCGGCCAAAGCCCGCAGCTGCTCGACATGGGCGGCGGAGCCGGTCGCGAACAGAAGGGTGGCGCCGAAGTGCTTGTGGTCGGACAGGCGGACCTGCAGGCCGTCCGCCGCGGACGCTCCCGACGGATCCGCGACGTTGGGCGCTTCCGCAACGATCGTGAGGTCGCCGACGAGTTCGCAGCCTCGGCGGAAGTCGCCAGCGATCGTGACGCGCTTCAGCTCGGGTCGGGACTTGCGGATCGAGTCCTTGGCATGAGCGAGCAGGGCGGCGGCGCGGTGCAGATGGAGGCGGCCTTCTCCACTCTTCGCGATGGCCAGGTTCTGAAGGATCTTGGTCTGCAGCGCGGCGCCGAGTCCTTTCGTCTTCTTGATGCGGTCGTCCTTGGCGGCGGCCTCCAGTTCGACAAGGGAGGTGATGCCGAGATCCTTGTAGAGCCGCAGCACTTTCTCCGGACGAAGGCCGGGCACGACGAGCATCTCGAGGACGCCCTCGGGGATCTCCTTCCGCAGCTTTTCGAGGCTCGAATGAGTGCCTGTCTTATGCAGCTTGGTGATGATGTCGGCGATCGCCTCGCCGACGCCGGGAATGTCGGTGAGCCGGTCCTCGGAGAGGAGCACATGAAGAGGGATCGCAAGGGCCGCCAGGCTGTCCGCAGCGCGTGAATAGGCTTTTGCCCGGTAAGGATTGCCGCCGCGCAACGCGGTGCGCTGCGCGTATTCTCGCAGAAGGCTTGCAACACCGCGGGCGTCGACGGTGGGCATTCAACGAGCCTCCCGTCCTGCGCTTTGCTCACTCGCCGGAGCAGGGTTGGTTCGAGCATTCGAGCCGCCAGTGGGCTCGCCATCAAGAGACCTCTCAAGCTTTTGGGCTGTCCGGAAGTCCTCAAGGTGCTGCGTGTTCGGACCGTAAGCGGCCTCCTCCTTGAGGAGGTTATAGATCCGACCAGCCACAAGCTGCAGGTGCTTCATCCTGCCCCGCGGCATCAATCGGGCCCTGCAAAGCGCCCGGACAGCGTAGGCTCGGAAGTAGTCAAACGCGTCTGACATGATGTCGATAAACGCCGACTCTCGCCTATAGTTCGATCGCACTTGATGCCGCGATCCGCGATCGAATATGAACTGGGCGCGGCAAGGCGACCGCCGCACGCTTAAAGCGCGCGGCGGCCATGATGTCAGCGCAGAAGCATGATCAGGATGATAAGCGGGATCGGAATTCCAACGAGCCAAAGCAGAATGGGCATGGTTCTATCTCCTCAGTTTCTTGCCAGTGATGATTGAGCGGTCACGGAGCGTTTCTTCCCCCATGTCCCGTCGCGAAGTCCGCCGCCTTCCATGGCGGCGAGGGTCGCGGAAAATGCGCCGATGAACAGCGACAGCGTCAGCCAGATTGCCGTCTGCATCGCCGCCTTGCGAGCGGCATCGAGGTCGGCCTTGGCTTGGGTCACGACATCATTCACGCGCTTCTCGGCATCGACTTGGCTGAGGCCGGTGCGCGCGGCTACCACTTTAGCAATGTAGGCCTTGTCGTTCGCGCTCACATCGCTTCCGGCCCGCAAGTCGGTGGTCAGCAGACGCAGCATCTCTGGACGCGGATCTGATTGCCCCTGTGCCTGTGCGGACGGATCGTTGGGACGCAGCAGCGTGTCGACGTAACCCGCCATCGGCCCAGAATTCACGGCGCTTGCCGCGCCTTGGGTGGCGCCGCCGATAGCGTTGCCGAGAAGCGTGCTGGCCGGCGAGGCCAACAGCACCGCTCCGAGCACGGACGCGACCGCCCAGGCTAGGAAGCCGTGGGCCGTGTCCCTGAACAGGACCTCGGTCGTGTGGACGCCGACCCATTTCGTCCGGAGACGCCCGGCGAGATAGCCGCCGATCGAAGACGACAACATCGCCATCACGATGAAATAGAGACCAGTGCCGATTTTGAACGTCGTTGCCGATACGCCGGAATTGCCCCACGGCGACACGACCGCGAAGCCCATGCCCATGCCGAAGGACAGCAGGACCAGGGTGATGGCGAGCGAAGCCGCAGCGCCCGCCAATACGGCCGCCCAGGACACGCCGGCGACCGATGGTTCGACGATTTCCTCTCCCGCCGTTCGTGCGAATCCTTCTGCCATGTAGCTTCCTTCCTTGAGACTTAATGCCCAAGAAATGCGCTGCTTGGCGGTAAGTTCCTCCGATGACACTTGGGCGTCCGCGACTTGAGCCACCCTTGCGGGCAATCTGGATGCCCTCAGTGCATGTGGTCGAGTTACCGGACGTATGCGTGTCCGGATTGATGCTGCTGATGCGGCCGCGTTCAAGCGCTGGAAGCTAGTGATACCGCACCGCGATCTCTAGGATCACGGGCTCTTCCTCCTCGTTGTCCTGGCACTCGCACCTCATCCCCGCCCCGCATTGGCATCCATCGACCTCGTCCAGCCAGGGACGTTCTGGGTGGTTTTCACATACCCATCCCAAACCACGGCAGATTTGACATTTCGGATTTATCATAAGTGGCTCGCAGGCCAGTTCAACGATGCGAAGCACGCCGTCGCGCGATCAAAAAAGAGCCGACAAGAACCGCGATATACGTGCCCATACATCGAAAACGGTCCACCTCACAGACGTTCCTCAAACTACAAAGGCCCTCGAAGGGGCCTTCGGTTGGGTTACATCCGCCCTCACCGTCCGATGCTATGTTGGCGCCTTGAGGCCGGGCGATGACAGCCAGTCATCGAGGTGCGCTGCTGTGTCGGCTTGGCGACCTCGTCTGAGCATCGCGTCCCGGTCTAATCCGGCTGGCATCCTACTGGCCGCCTCTCGACAATCGATGGCGAATTTCTCCAGACGCTCATGAAGAGTGCTAACTTGCCGCCTTCTCATGTCTTTTCCTGTTAACCTCGTCGCTATCTGCGATCGCGGCCGAAGGCGACCCCAAGCAGAAGGCCGAAGCGGTTGCGTCAGAATATGCGGCAAGCTTCAACAAGCAGGACGGCGCAGGCATCGCTGCGCTGTTCGCGACGGGCGGAATTCATGTGAATCCGGCGGGTCCGCGTTCCGACATCGCGGAGTTCTATCAGGGTGCCTTCAAGGCCGGTTTCGACCACGAGGAGATTACTGTCGACCAAGCCTGGCCGCTGGGCTCTGACATGGCCCTCGCGATCGGCAACTATCGGCTGTCCGGCAAGAATCAGAGCGGCGCGCCGATCGAAACAGGCGGCGTCTGGACCGCGACCTACGTGACCGAGGGCGGCAAGCTCAAGATCCGGTTGCTGTCGGCTATGCCCAAGCCGCCGCCTCAGAAGTAGAGGAGCACGGCATGTTCGGCGCGGCCACTACCGCGCTTTTGCGTGCGATCCTCGACGAGGTCTGCCTGAACGTTTCGACCGGCGAGACCGGAACGCGCACGCACGTGGCCACGAAGATCCTGAAAGCTGCCAAGAGGGGTGAGGTTTCGCCCGAGGGGCCTGCGGCAGGTTGGTCGTGACGCGCTCTCTCGTGCGCCGACGATGTGGCGCTGATCGGAGCGGGGCGGGCGTGAATTTCCAGGTGACGGTGCTGAAGATCCTGGTGAGTTACCCGGACGGCTTCGCCGTGATGGAGGATCTCGAGCGCGACATGGCGATCCTGGCTGCCAGTGGCCCGGATTGGGCGGACCGCATGGGCGTGGTCGACGAAGTCGTCTTGAAGAGCGCCGCGGAGACCGCATGGAGGTATACCGAGCGCGCCACCCTGACGTCGATGCACACGACAGCCGGCGCTGCCTCCTCGAACGCCATCTGCACAGGAGATGGGAAGAGCGCGAGAGCGATACCGAAGAACTTGCCAGCTTCGGGATAGCCTGCCTCCACCGACTTCCCCGCGACGAATGTTGATCATCAAAATGCTCGTCGCGCGCATTGCTGGCGGAGCACAAGTCCCAGTTGGACGCTGCTCGCGATATCGTTTCTCATCTCCCCGGTCGTCGTGATCGGCTTGCGGATCGTCTTCGGTGCCTAATCGATGCGGATCGCCCAGCTTGCCCTGTTGGCCGAGAGCGTTCCTCCAAAGCTTTATGGTGGCACGGAGCGTTTGATCGCGTGGCTGGTCGACGAGCTGGTTGAGCTCGGACACGATGTCACTCTGTTCGCAAGCGGGGACTCCAAAACGAAGGGAAAGCTCCATACAGTGTGGCCGCGCGCGCTGCGCCTAGGGCGGAGGGTGGGCGATCCGAACGCCGCCTGCGTGCTGCTGATCGAGGCCATCGCCGCGCGTGCGCGCGACTTCGACGTGTTTCACTCCCATGTCGACCGGTCCCTGCCGGTCCTGATCCGGACCGGCGTGCCAGTTTGTAACGACGATGCACGGCCGGCTCGACCTTCCGGGGCTATCCGACGTGATCGGGTCTTTTCCGAAAGCCCCCTTCTTCTCTATCTCCGACGACCAGCGCCGTCCACTTCCGGAGGCGGACTGGATCGCGACAATTCCGCACGGACTGCCCAAGGATCTATTTCGGTCCTCCGAAGCAGGTTCGTACCTGGTTCTTTCTGGGGCGGCCGACCGCGCAGAAGGGGCCGGAAGCTGCGATACGCATCGCACGCGCCGTCCAGATGCCGCTGCGGATCGCGGCCAAGATACCGCGGGCGAAGACGCCCTACTTCAAGAAGAAACTCGAGCCCGAGATCGATGGCCTGAACATCCAGCTGATCGGCGAGGTAAACGAGGTCCGCAAGCAGCCGTTTCTCGCCGGCGCCGCTGCCTTGCTGTTTCCAACCGATTGGCCCGAGCCGTTCGGGCTTGTCACGATCGAGGCGATGGCATGCGGAACGCCCGTGATCGCCTACCGCTCCGGATCGGTGCCGGAAGTCGTGGAAGACGGCATCACCGGCTTCATCGAGGACGGCGAGGAGCAGGCGATCGAAGCGGTTAACGAAGTCGCCCGACTGGACCGAAGAAAGGTCCTCGCCCGGTTCAAGGAGCGCTTCACTGCGAGCCGGATGGCGAGCGAGTACGAAGACCCGTACCGCGAGCTGGTCGTTCGCGGAGGGCGCCGAGCGTGAGGGAAAAGCAGTGGGCGCGAAGGATCCAGGGGGCGCCTCCGTTCAGTGCCTGCCGGAACGGTTTCGGACTCTCGTCGTTGAGTTGCCGATCAGGAGGACAGCATGAAAATGATCCTTTCCGCGATAGCAGCTTTCGTTCTTCTCGCGACGCCGGCGCTCGCGGACGACGCACCTTCTCAGCGGCCGCAGATCCAGCAGGTCCGGGACTCCGCGATGGAAGCGGCAGACTGTTCGAAGCAGGTCTGGCCACATTTCTCGGATGCTTGCCTACGCTCCGAAGGCAGGGGCGTTTCCGTCCGAGTCGTTACCACCGAACGTCGATAGAAATCCGATCGGTCGAATCCTTGCGTGAGCCGCCGTTCCGGGTGCGGGAGTAGGTGGCAATTCCGGGCGTTAGGGCCGGCATCGGAACGGGTGCGGTTCTCACGTTGGGGGGATAATCGATGAAAAGCTTTCTTGCGGTCACTCTGCTCGGCACTGCCCTGATCGGCGGTGCTGCGTCCGCGCAATCCACTCAACCGGTCGGTCGCGCTGCGCCGGCTGCCGCCGCCCAACCGGCCGACGCGGAGATGGCGCTCAAGGGCAATTGGCGGGCCTCGAAGCTCATGGGCCTGAACGTCTATCACGAGGCCAACGAGAAGCTCGGCGACATCAACGAACTGCTCGTCGACAAGAGGGGCAAGATCAACGCGGTGGTGATCGGCATCGGCGGCTTTCTCGGCATGGGCGAAACACGACATCGCCGTGTCGATGGACAAGCTGAAGTTCGCCGAAGAGCTGTCCGGGCGAGCTCAAGCGGTACGTCGACCACGACCCGAGAGACGACCACCGGCGCCGCTTCGACGACCACCATGAACCGCAACGCCAACGACCGGGTACCTGACCATGCCGTCATGAGCGGCAACAAGGAACAGTTGAAGGCGCTCCCGCAGTTCAAGTATTCGGACTACAACTGACAAGTCGAAACGTTATTCGAGAGGGCCTCCATCTGGAGGCCCTTTTTCCTTGAAGATATGCTGGAGTGCGGCTCCCAAAAAATTCGGCCCCCCCGGAAAGCCGGACGGGCCATTCGTGCGAGCGTCTAATTCGCTCAGTGCATGTGAACCAGGAAATAGCCGACGCCGCCAACAACGAGGACGGCAGGAACGGCCCACAAAATCAATACGGGCATTTTTTCTCCTACAACTGCTGTCAGAATGCTTCGCAGGCCTCCACGGCCCACGACAATCATTTACTGCTCGGTGCAGATCTTAGTGGTCTTCACGGCGGACTCGGCTTCCGTCTTCGTCTTGTAGACACCGTCGCCCACGACCGTCGTAGTGGTCGTCGTCGGCTTGGTGTCGACGACGGTGCACTTCTTGGTGGTCGCCTCGCGGACGATGTAGAACTCGGCGGCGCTGGCGGCCTGGGTGCCGAGGACGAAAGCGGCGAGACCGCCGCACAGGATTAGCTTCTTCATGATGTCCTCCTCCAACAGTTCGTAAGTAGTCACTGCCAACGAAGCGCGGCGATCGAAGTTCCGGTTGTCCCGGCTCTTGGGAGTCGCTGCCTCTTGCTACAATCCTCCGCCTTCGAAAGAAACTTGATCCCGGCGTTGCCAAAAAATCGCGAAGCGGAAGTGCACGCCCATCATGTATCGATCGACGTACTGATTGAAATGCTGTCAGCGATGTTGCGTTGACATGGTTCACGGAACGAAATTGCTGATTCATTGGTTCTCCAACTTTGGAGCAGAACCAATGGCAAAAGCAGCATGGAAGCGCCCGGGCTCGCCGATCGGCAAGACCGGCCCGCGCAAGAAGAACCCGATTTATAAGCGCCGCTCGCGCGAACCTTGGTCGCCGGCCGACCTCAAGAAGCTCAAGGAGCTTGCGAAGGGGAATACCCCCACCGGCGTCATGAGCATCGAGCTACAGCGTCCGCCCGCAGCCAGCCGCAGCAAGGCGCAGCGCGAGGGAATCTCCCTCAGGCCAGTCAACCGCTCGCCCTACAATCGGCGTAAGACCGCCAAGCGGCGTTGACGGACCGTGACCAGGAAGTTCGGCACCTCAATGAGGCCGACAGGCATATTGCGAACGCCGAACGCGCCGTCACCAAGCAGCCGCCATCTTCAGAAACTGAAGCAGGACGGGCACGACACGACAGAAGCCGCGAAGCAGTTGCGCGACTTCGAGTGCACTCTGGCAACGCTCAGGGAGCACCGACATCTAATTGTGGAGATGATCGCCCAGATCGATGCGGGTTTGATCTGAGCTAGGACCGGCGCCCCCTCGTCTGGCGATCCCCTCTGAGAAACCGAATCCCCGCAAGCGCTAGAACATTCGCGTCGCCTTGCAAGCCGGCCAGGTGCTTGGTCAGCCGCTCCCGCGCGCTGGCCTCGGCTTCCGGCGACAGGGTCTCCATCAGAACATATGCGCGCATGACGCGCTCGATCGCTTCATTCATCCTCAGCTGCTCCCGATTTTCTACAAACATAGGAACAAAAGCTTTGTTCCTCGGTTACCGGCGGGTTTCGAGAGGCGCGCCATGAATCCATTACGCATTGCAGCGCATTTGACACCGGCGCTCGGCATCAATGGCCGCACGGACCTCTTTTGCCTTTGGTTTGGTTAGCGATACCAGGCAGCTTGAGGCCGCCAATTGGGCGGAGAGGCCCGCCGCTGGGCTCAACCGCGCTTCTGCCGCTTGAACGAGCTGGCGTGTAGGCCCCCTTCCCGCTCGCTGCGCCATTCCAGCTGCTCCCGGCCGCCATCTCTTGGCCCAGCTGAGTGAAGGTGCCTTCCAAAACCAGGGCGGCGAACCGAGGGCTCTCATTGCATCAGGGGACGTCCACCCTTAGTGATGCCAAAACAGCGCAAGCAGCACAATGATCGGCAGCGGAATGCCGAGAAGCCAAAGCAAAGCGCCTCTACCAAAGCCCATGTTATCCTCCTCGTTCGTGTGCAAATAACGCTTGGCGTCCCAAGGCGTTCCCGTCAGGAACCGACGGCGACTTCAGAACATTGAGTGCAAATGGAGCCTTGGATGACTGTGAGCGGACCGGTTGGCGACGACGCTCACCTGGGGCGGGCTGCCTTACTCTCTGCAAGTGCAGGGCCGCTTCAGGAGTGCACTGAGGATAAAAACCCGAGCGTGATACCTTGTTACTGCTGAGGCCTCAGAGCGCAAAAAAGCAGAATAAGATTTCTTCGTTCCGGTAAGATGAGGCCCCAGCACCGTCAAGGATGACCGGCCCTTATCTTCGGCTGGCCCAACAGCCGACCCCAACACGTCATTCGATCATCTCGTCGGCTCGGCAATCAACGTCGGCGGCACATTGAGGCCGAGCGCCTTGACGGTCTTGAGATTGATCACCAACTCGAACTTGGTCGGCTGCTCGACCGGAAGGTTTGGCTGGCTTGGTGCTGCGCAGAATCTTGTCGACAAAATCACCGGCACGGCGGGACAGGTCTGTGAAGCTCGGTCCATACGGCATCAGGCCGCCCGCTTCGGCAAATTCGCGAACGCCGAAACTCGACGGCAACCGCGCTTCCAGCACCAGGCGGTTGATCTGCTTCAATTGCGGGTGCGATCTGCTGCGGCGTCTTGACCTCCGGAATGACAATTTCAAGCCTGAGTCTTCGCCCGGCCTCCTAAATCTGGCTTCGTTCCATAACGTTGTTGGGGCTGTCGGCGTTGCCCAGCACGGCTACCGCCGTACGGCCGGCGATAGCTCCCACAGCAGTTCCAGCCGTTTGCTGGCAAGATCGGCGGACTGAAGCGATAGGCCTGTTACGTTGTCGCCCGGCCGCGCCAGCGAGGCGACAACGCCGACACCGACTGGATCGCCGACCGCGGCAAACACAATTGGAATCTCGGAGGTGACGCGCTTGGCCGCCACTACATTCTGAGGCGCGTGGGTCACGATTACATCGACCTTGCGCTCAACAAGCTCGGTGACAAGACTTGGCGAACGGTCATAGCGGCCTTCGGCCCAACGATATTCGACCGTGAGATTGCTGCCCTCGACCCAGCCACGATCGCCCAACCGCTTCGTCAGGGCGTCGGTGTAGGGCCGCTGCACGGAAGCCGTGTTCGCACCGAGAAAACCAATGACCGCCGATTGCCTGGGCTGCGCGTGCGCGATGATCGGGCATCCCACCGGCTGTCTCGTTGTGGAGTGCGAACGCCGCGATGAAGTCGCTGTTCGATACCCTGAACATCGTCTACGGCGAACAGGAAAAGCGCGGCTTCTTCAAGCTGAACGCGATGTCGCTCGCTTTCACGGTCGGCGGGATCGTGTTCATCTTGGCCGCCCTGGGCGGTATCGTCGCCGTCCCCGTGCTGCTGCAGAACGTGGGGCTGTCGAACGTGGCTGACCTCCTGCTCCGGATCGGACGCTGGCCGGCTCTTTTCGTCGTGCTGGCGCTCGCTCTCGCCTGCATCTACCGCTTCGGACCGAAGAGGCGCCGCGGTGGAGATGGATCACTTGGGGCAGTTCGGCCGCAACCCTGCTCTGGCTGCCGGCATCCGGACTGTTCTCCTTCTACGCGGCCAACTTCGGAAGCTTCAAAGAGAACTACGGCTCACTGGGCGCCGTGATCGGCTTCATGACGTGGCTCTGGATCTCGGCCACCGTGATCCTGCTAGGCGCCGAGCTCAACGCCGAGATGGAGCATCAGACCGCTCGCGTCACTACTACCGGAAGGCCGAAGCCACTTGGCGTCAGAGGCGCGAAGATGGCTGACACTATCGGAGCCTCGCGCTGAGGCGCCAAGTCAAATCTCACCGTACGTTCTCCGGGTTGTTGGACCGACAAGAGCCACCTCCCAAGCGACCCTATTCAAGCTCTTCTGCCTTGAAGCCGGCCGGATGTTGTGGTGGGCGGGCCTTCCCAAGGCCGGTCGTTGTGATTTTCGCAAACCTAATCCGTCCCATCACAGCGCAGACTTTGACGTTGGGCAGGTGAATGTCCGCCCTTGATAACGATTTTAGGAACCAATGGGTTTGCGACCGTTTGTTCACGCGACTTCTCTGATCCACCGGAAAGCAACGCATGAAAGCCTTGGTTTATCACGGTCGCGGCGACGTTCGCTGCGAAGCCGTTCCTGACCCGAAAATTGAAGATGGCCGCGATGCGATTATTAAGGTTACGGCCTGCGCCATATGCGGGTCGGATCTCCATCTCATCGGCGGCTTCGTGCCGGAGATGAAGAGCGGCGATGTTCTAGGCCATGAATGCATGGGCGAAGTGGTCGAGGTCGGCCGTGACAACAATAAGCTGAAGGTCGGCGACCGGGTCGTCATTCCGTTCTGCCTCGCGTGCGGCGAATGCCGCATGTGCAAGATGGAGCTTTATTCCTGCTGCGAGCGATCGAACCGCAATGGCCAGGACCAGGCGAAGTCGCTAGGCTACCAGGTTGCGGGCGCGCTGGGCTATTCGCACATGACTGGCGGCTACGCGGGCGGCCAGGCCGAGTACCTTCGGGTGCCCTACGCAGACTTCGGCGCGTTTGTTGTTCCTCAAGGCTATTCCGACGAGCAGGTGCTGTTCCTGTCAGATATTTTCCCGACCGGCTACATGGCGGCGGAAAATTGCGACATCAAGAAAGGCCAGACGATTGCCGTCTGGGGCTGCGGCCCCGTTGGCCTGTTTTCGATCATGTCGGCTTTCGTCCTCGGAGCCGAACGTGTGATCGCCATCGACACGATCCCGGAACGGATGGAGATGGCGCGAGCGCTCGGCGCCGAAGTGATCGACTACAAGGATGGAAATGTGCTCGAACAGATCCTGAGCCTCACAACGGGGCGAGGTCCGGACGCCGTGATCGAAGCCGTCGGCATGGAAAGCATGGGCTCGGAGACGGCCATGCAATCACTGACCTCTGCTGTCCAGTCGACGATCTCCGCGACCGATCGCCCGTACGCCTTGAACCAAGCGATCATGTCGTGCCGGCCCGGCGGCGTCGTCTCAGTTCCCGGCGTTTACATCGGTTCGACCGTGGCGACTGCAATGGGTGCTTTCATGAACAAAGGGCTGACGATGAAGACCGGTCAGACCCATGTACACAAATATCTCAAGAAGCTCATGAAGTTGATTGAGGAAGGCAGCGTCGATCCGGCTCGGATCATCAGCCATCGCAGCGCGAATCTCGAGGACGGGCCGGATCTCTACGAAACGTTTCGGGAAAAGAAGGATGGCTGCGTGAAGGTCGTGTTGTTTCCTCATGGGAAAACCGGCGCCGCGGCGGCACGGCCTGCTGATGCGAAAGTTTCGGCCACCCCGTAAGCGGCAGCCACCCTGGCTTGGGCACCGAGCATACCACAAGTGATCCGCTCGAATTTTCGCGCTGCAGCAGGCGATTGAAAAGAGATGTAGAAACTAATTCGGTAACCAACGCGGATCGTTGGCATCGAATCCACAGTCGATCTTTTCCGAGAGGATCCACCGCCGGGTGGGTGCGGTTCTTCACCTTAATCCAGTCCTTGGACCGCTCGCCGCGACACGGCCGATCGCGCCGCTTCGAGACGAGGCCCTCCAGTCCCATCATGCAGGCATGGCGAAAAAGGTTCGGTCCGAATTCGCTCTGCTCGAACTGCGCGATGAAGATTCCCTCGGTCCGCCGCGCCAGCAGCCGCGCCAGGTTCGACTTGCGCCGAAAGAGCGGCAAATTGCGGTAATCGTCTCCGTCGCCGGCCAGCGCATCGAAGGCATAGAACTGCGCCTCCTGGTCACGCTCGCGCGAATGCACCGCGTTGAAATCGGAGATGCCGTCGCTTGCGCGGGCGGATATCGGCCAGCGCGTTCGACACGATTGATATCGCCGGTCCGCAAAGCGTCTCGCAGGTGTAGTCGGCGAGGATCCAGACGGTTGAAAAGGCTCCGAGCCAGCTCTGCAGCGGCGCAGTGTGATCGCTTTCATCGGTCAGACGGCGCTGCAGGGAAGTGGCGTGCTTGCGCTGGCGCGGCTGCTATCTGACTTAGTTGCTCGGCAGTGAAGCCGCCTGCGCCGCGAAGCGTGTCGCGCAGCAAGCAGCAGGCGCGATCGATCGATCCCGCGATCCGCGCGCAGGTCCGGCTTGCGGACTTGTCCAGGCGCTGGAGCGGCAAAATATGCCTCGGGCTCTCCGAACGATCCTTCAAACGAACATGCGCACCTGAAGATGGTTCCAAGAGGCAGCTCTACGGCGCCTGCGGATCATCGGGCTTCCGGGCCCGTTATCCGTCCGAACTGGAGTGGTAGCCATCGATGGACGACAAGGTTTACAGGCCGAAGCGAGGCACGAGGCAAACGGCCCCTGGCTTTGCGACGGTGCGTGGTGCGCGCGAGCACAATCTGAAGAACGTGGACGTGGATATCCCCCGCGACGCGCTTGTTGTGTTCACCGGCGTATCGGGTTCTGGAAAATCGTCCCTGGCGTTCGGGACGCTATATGCGGAGGCGCAGCGGCGATATCTGGAATCCGTGTCACCTTATGCCCGGCGACTGTTTCACCAGATGGCTGTGCCCGAGGTCGACGAGGTCGAGGGACTGCCGCCGGCTGTCGCGCTGCAGCAGCAGCGGGGATCGCCGACCACTCGATCCAGCGTCGGCAGCGTCACTACGCTATCCAACCTGTTTCGGATGCTCTATTCGCGCGCGGGTGACTATCCGAAGTCGCAAGTTCTGCTCTATGCCGAATCCTTCTCGCCCAATTCCGCGGAAGGGGCCTGTCCGAAATGCCACGGTCTTGGGCGCGTCTATGACGTGACGGAGCGCTCCATGGTGCCGGACGACACCCTCACCATCCGCGAGCGGGCCATCGCAGCGTGGCCAACGGCATGGCATGGCCAAAACCTGCGCGATATTCTGACGACGCTCGGCTATGACGTCGACACACCCTGGCGCAAGCTTCCCAGGAAAGACCGGAACTGGATCCTGTTCACGGACGAGCAACCCACGGTCCCGGTCTATGCAGGCTATGACGCCAAGGAGGTCCAGAGGGCACTGCGGCGGAAGGAAGAGCCGAGCTATCAAGGCACGTTCACTGGCGCCCGGCGCTACGTCATGCAGACCTTCGCCAACACGACTAGCGCCATGATGAAGAAGCGTGTTTCGCAGTTCATGCTGAGTACCGAGTGTTCGGCTTGCCATGGAAAGCGGCTGAAGCCCGAGGCGCTGTCCGTCAAGTTTGCCGGCATGGATATCGCCGACATGGGGCGCGTTCCGTTGAAGCAACTGGCCGAGCTGATGAGGCCTTATTGCAGCGGCATCGCGGGAAGGCAGGATGCTCACCCGGAGAAGGCGATTGTCGTGCAACGGATCGCGCAGGACCTGAGCGCACGGCTTGGTGTGCTGCTCGACCTCGGTCTCGGCTATCTCACCTTGGAACGGAGCACGCCGACCTTGTCCCCGGGCGAACTCCAGCGGCTGCGTCTGGCGACCCAGGTGCGCTCAAACCTGTTCGGCGTGGTCTATGTGCTCGACGAGCCGTCTGCCGGGCTCCATCCCTCGGACACCGAGGCGCTCCTTCGCGCGCTCGACAGGCTGAAGGCGGCCGGAAATTCCCTCTTCGTCGTCGAGCATGAGCTGGACGTCGTGCGCCATGCCGATTGGATCGTCGATGTCGGCCCGGACGCCGGCAGGCATGGCGGCGAAATCCTTTACAGTGGCTCCATTGACGGTCTGAAGTCCGTCGAGAGATCGCGCACAGCAAAATACCTGTTTGGCGGGGCCATTCCCCTACAGCAGAAGGGGCGGACGCCGCTGGGCTGGCTCAAGCTGAGCGGTGTCACGCGCAACAATCTCAGGGGTATCGACGCCGCACTCCCGTTAGGGGTGCTGACAACGGTCACCGGCATATCGGGCTCGGGCAAGTCGAGCCTCGTCAGCCAGTTCCTCGTTGAAGCGCTGAGCGGGCATTTCGGACACTCTCATGCGCCCGACGATCACGACGAGGATGCCCTTGAACGCGCGCCGGTCGGGGTCACGGGCGGGAAAATCATGGAGGGGCTTGATCGCCTGAAACGGCTGGTCGTCGTGGATCAGAAGCCGATCGGACGGACGCCGCGCTCCAATCTGGCGACCTATACCGGCCTTTTCGACGACGTGCGAAAGCTGTTCGCGCAGACGAAAGAGGCGCGCCGGCGTCGCTTCGATGCCGGACGCTTCTCATTCAATCTGCCAAAGGGGCGCTGCCGGACGTGTCAGGGAGAAGGGTTTGTCTGCGTCGAACTGCTGTTCCTGCCGAGCGTCTATGCGCCTTGCCCGGAGTGCAATGGCGCGCGCTACAATCGCGAGACGCTCCAGATCAAGCTCAACGGCAAGTCGATCGCCGACGTTCTTGGAATGACCGTCGATGAGGCCTATCCATTCTTCGCCCAAGACGCCCACATTGCGAGGTCTCTCGACGTGATTCGCCAAGTCGGGCTGGGATACATCCGTCTTGGTCAGCCGGCGACGGAGCTGTCCGGTGGGGAGGCACAACGGGTCAAGCTCGCCACCGAACTTCAGCGCAGCCAGCGCGTGGGCAGCATCTATGTGCTCGACGAGCCGACCACGGGTCTGCACCCGTCCGATGTCGAGAAGCTGATCGTTCAGCTGGATGGATTGGTTGAGGCGGGCAGCACTGTGATCGTCGTGGAGCACGACATGAGCGTCGTGGCCGCAAGCGATTGGGTGGTCGATATCGGACCGGGTGCCGGCGACGAGGGAGGGCGGATTGTCGCGGCCGGGCCGCCGGCGACGGTCGCGCGGCATACGCTGAGCCGCACCGCGCCCTATCTTGCGCGGGCGCTGAAGGAGTATCGCTTGGGATGATGCGGAGCAGCACGTCCGAGATTGTCGACATTCGGGATGCCGTCCACCTCTGCACGGATGTGCAGAATATCTTTGCGCCCGGCCGTCTTTGGCAAACGCCCTGGATGGAGCGGGTTTTGCCAACGATCGTCGCGATCGTTTCGCGCTACCAGACCAGAACCCTCTTTACGCGCTTCATCACGCCGCAGGCTCCCGAGGATCGTCCCGGGCAGGGGCAAAGCTATTTTCGGCGCTGGCGCCAGGCCACCCGCAATCACCTTCCGCCGGCGCTCTTGAACCGGTGCCGGAGCTGGCGCGCTACGTCCCTCCAGTTCGCATCGTCGACAAGCCGGCGTACTCAGCGTTCAGCAATCCAGCTTTGGCGAGTCGGCGGGTGGGGCAAGGGATCGGTACGGTGGTCGTCACTGGCGCAGACACGGACGTTTGCGTTCTGTCGACGGAGCTGAGAGCCGTCGACCTCGGCTTCAGGGTCGTCACGCGGTCTGCAGTTCATTGGACGTCGGTCACGATGCACCCATGACGATGTACCGCACCCGCTTCCATAGTCAGGTTGATCTCGTGACCACGGAGGAGTTGATGGAGTTCTGGCACGAATAGCTTGACGACGGGCTGCTTGAGCGCGCCGGCGCCCCTCAGGTCAGACGGCCCAAAGGGATGCCATCAGTGGCAATTCCGCTGGAATTGCTGAAAACTTCGAATTCGTGCCCGCGTGCGATGCCGACCAGCGTGATGCCGTTGGTTTCTGCGGTGCGTATCGCGAGCGCGGTCGGCGCTGAAACCGCAATGATGAAGCCGGCGCCAATCGCTGCGGTCTTTTGCACCATCTCGACCGATATCCGGCTCGTGAGGATGACGGCACCGGTACCTCCCGGTACCCCCGCTGCGGCAAGGGCGCCGGCGAGCTTGTCGAGCGCGTTGTGGCGGCCGACGTCTTCGCGAACGATCATGTCTGCGGCGCCAGGATCGAAAAATCCCGCGGCATGTGTCGCGCGCGTCGCGTGGCCCAAGATCTGCGACGCGGCGAGCCTTTCGATCGAGTGGCTAATTTGCTCGGGCGAGAGGCTGATCCGCCTCGCGACAGGACGAGCGGTCCGGCCTGCCTCGTGCAGGCTTTCGATGCCGCACAGGCCGCAACCCGTCGGCCCGACCAGCCGCCGGCGCCGCTCTTTCAGCTGCCGTCTGGCCTTTGGCCGCAGCCACACGCGCAATTCGATGCCGTCGGGACCGGCAGCGGTCGCGAGCTCGTCGATCTCGCCGATGTCCTCGATGATCCCTTCCGTCAAGCTAAAGCCGGCCGCAAGATCGGTGAGGTCGGCTGGCGTGGCCATGAGAACCGCGACCGTCGTTCCGTCGTAGACGAGTGCGACCGGACACTCCTCCGCGACTGTGCGGTGGTCAACCAAGCAACGTGATGTGAGCCGGGGGACGTCGACTGCAGCTATGCGCGCACACAGGCGATCGGGCCCGCCGAATTGGGAGCCGTGCATGATGTTTGTCCTACGATCTATCGACGCGCAATCAGCCCTGAGGTTCCGAACGTTTAGGAACTTGCAATGGGCTCTCATGTTTTCGGAGCGGGGCTTGCAGCTGAAGGGCCCGCCATGCGGCAGAAAGCCAAAATCGAGAATTACAATGCTCCCGCCGGCGGCTGGGGATCGCTCAACGCCGTCGTTCACATTCTCACCCAGGAAGAGGTGGCGATCCTCGGCAGCGAGATCCTTCTGAAACAGAACAAGCCCGGCGGCTTCATGTGCGTGAGCTGCTCCTGGGCCAAGCCCGCAAGTCCGCATCCGTTCGAGTTTTGCGAGAACGGCGCCAAGGCGACCGCCTGGGAAGTAACGGGCAAGACCGTCACACCGGAATTTTTCGCCCAGCACACGCTATCGGAGCTGCGAAGCTGGTTCGACCATCAACTGGAAGAGCAGGGGCGCCTCACCAACCCGATGCGCTATAATCCGGCCAGCGATAAATATGTGGCAGTAGATTGGAGCGAGGCGTTCCGCGAGATTGGCGTCGAGCTGAACAAGCTCGATCCGCATTCGGTCATTATGTACACGTCCGGTCGAGCGTCGCTCGAGGCGAGTTACATGTACCAGCTGTTCGGTCGGATGTACGGCACCAGCAATTTTCCCGACAGCTCGAACATGTGCCACGAGACGACATCGGTAGCGTTGCCGCAGGTGATCGGGGTTCCGGTCGGCACCGTGCAGCTTAGGGATTTCGAGGACACCGACTGCATCTTCTTCTTCGGCCACAACACAACCACGAACGCGCCGCGCATGCTGCATCCGCTTCAGGAGGCAGCTCAGCGCGGTGTTCCGATCGTGACCTTCAATCCGCTGCGCGAGCGGGGGCTCGAGCGCTTCGTCAATCCGCAAAACCCCGTTCAGATGATCGCCGGCGGCACTCGCATTAGCTCGCAATATCATCAGGTGCGCGTCGGCGGCGATGCGGCTGCGATTGTCGGGATCTGCAAATGCGTGATCGAGTCCGATGATCTGGCGCGGGCGAACGGCACGCCCCGTGTCGTCGACGCTGACTTCATTGCGCAGCATTCGTCGGGCTTCGAAGAGTTTGCCGCGTTCTGCCGCGCGCAGGACTGGGTCGCGATCGAGCGGGCTTCGGGTCTGACGCAGGCAGCGATGATCGATGCCGCGAATGTCTACATGGCTGCGAATGCCGTGATCGCCAATTACGGCATGGGCGTCACCCAGCACAAGCACGGCGTCGAAACTGCCAAGATGATTGTCAATCTGCTGCTGCTGCGCGGCAATATCGGCAAGCCGGGTGCCGGCATTTCGCCGATCCGCGGCCATTCCAACGTGCAGGGCCAGCGCACGGTCGGCATCTCCGAAAAGACCAAGCTCGTGCCACTCGACAAGCTCGCGGAGCTCTACGGCTTCGAGCCGCCGCGCTGGGATGGGCTGTCAACCGTGGATGCCTGCGAAGGCATCCTGAAGGGTGATGTCCGTGGCTTCGTCAGCCTTGGCGGAAATTTCGTGCGTGCCATTCCCGAGCGGTCGTTGATGGAGCCGGCCTGGTCCGGGCTTCGCCTGTCGGTGCAAATCGCGACAAAGCTCAACCGCAGCCATATCGTCCCGGGGGAAGTCTCTTATCTGCTGCCATGTCTCGGCCGAATCGAGATCGACGAGCAGGCCAGCGGCGCGCAAGCCGTGTCGATGGAGGATTCTACTGCCTGCATCCACGGCTCGCGCGGTCAGCGCAAGCGCATAGCGGAGCACGCTCTGTCGGAGCCGGCCATCATTGCTGGCCTTGCCAAGGCAACCCTAAAGCCAAATCCCAAGATCGATTGGGATGCCTGGGTCGCGGATTATTCGCGTGTGCGTGACGCAATCGAGCGCACTTATCCCGACCAGTTCAAGGATTTCAACCAGCGCATGTTTGAACCCGGGGGCTTTCCGCGGCCGCTTGCGGCGCGGGAGCGCAGGTGGAAAACGCCGAACGGCAAGGCCAACTTCACAGTGCCCAAGGCCGCCTTTGCGCCTCCGAAGGAGAGCGACGGCGTCTATGAATTGATGACCATGCGCGCCGATGGCCAGTTCAACACGACGATCTACAACGAGGACGATCGCTTCCGCGGCATCCAGGGCAGCCGTTACGTCGTTCTGATGAACCCGGCCGACATTGAGGCGGATGGGCTCAAGGCAGGAGATACGATCACCCTTGTGACGGAGGCCGGCGATGGCGTTGAGCGCAGCCTGAGCGAGCTTCAGGTTGTGCCCTACGACATCCCGCGCCGGAGCATTGCCGGCTACTATCCGGAGTGCAACGGGCTGATCCCGCTGTGGCACTATGCGGAGGGCAGCAAGGTTCCTGCGGCCAAGTCCGTCCCGGTGCGGCTTTTCAAGGATGTCGTCCCCGAGATCATCGAGGGTGGAGAGATGCCGATCTCGGCGACCTAGCCGAGATTGCAACGCGGTTATGGCTGAAAATCACAACAGCGGGAACTTCCGGATGAAATCGAGGACGATCAACGACGGCGCGGAACGAACCTTCGTCTTGATTCTGGACCAGGGCGAGGAGGCGTTCAAATCCATTACCGAATTCGCCAATCGGGAGAAGATCACGGGCGCCTCGGTGTCGGCGATCGGTGCATTCTCGCAGGCGAAAGTCGGCTGGTTCGATTTCGCCGCGAAGACGTACAAACCGATCGAGGTCAGCGAGCAATGCGAGGTATTAAGCTTGCTTGGCGATGTCGCGCAAGGCGACGACGGTAACGCCAGCCTGCACCTGCATGCCGTGCTCGGCTTGCAGGACGGAACGCTGCGCGGCGGTCATCTCTTGTCGGGTTCGGTCCAGCCCACCCTTGAAGTGACGATTACGGAGACCGTGGTTCATCTGCGCCGCAAGAAACGCCCTGACCTCGGCATTGCGCTGATCAGCATCTAGCCGCCGGAGGCAGCATGTACGCACTCTTTGAAGGACAGAGGCAGATCGGCGATCCATTTGCCACGGAGAAGGAAGTCTGGGAAGCCGCTCTGATCGAAGGCCTCGTGACCGACGTCCCGGTGGCGGACGAGGAGGGCGGCCGCATTCTGCCTGCCGGGTATCACGTGGAACGGGTCGACGAAGGGTCGCGCCCTAGAGGTGAAGAGGGACTTCGGCGACATTGACGCGATGTAACACCGTGCTCGACGCCAGGACGAACTGAACCTCACGTCCGGGTCATGAAGTCCATTAACCCCAGCCATAGCAGTATCCCGAGCCAGAACAGCCCGGCGCCGGCGAAAACGAGCGTGAGGCCGCGCCGATGTCGCAGCTCCATGAAGATGGCGGCTACGAGGCCCGCTTTGATGGTGCCGATGGTCAAGGCAACGACGGCATTGCCTGCCCCGAGCGGCACGTAAGCGAGCGTTACTGTCAGCGCCAGCAAGGCCAGCAGGCCTAGCCAGGCTCCGATCAGGGGCAGTGATGGCCGCCATTGCGTCATGATGAGGACCGCCCCGGCAGGTAGATCAGCGCGAACAGGAAGATCCAGACAACGTCGACAAAGTGCCAATACAGCGCTGCGCTGTGCAGCGCCGTATGGTGGCGCGTCGTCGGCGCCTTTCGGCAGATGGTAGCCAGCGTAATCAACAAGCAGATTCCGACTAACATGTGCAGGGCATGAATCGCGGTCGCGACAAAGTAGAAGACGAAGAATAGCTGGACGCCATTGGCGAGCGATCCCGCGAACTGGAAGTCGATGCCCGGGATGAGGTTCTCGTCATATTCCTTGCTGTACTCGATACCCTTGAGCACGATGAAGACTAGGCCAAGGCAGGCCGCGCCCATCAGTAGCCATGTGACGATCCTGACAGTTTCGGGCGAGAAGACCTCGACCGCCCACGCGACGAGAAAGCTCGACGTCAGCAGAACGGCCGTGTTGGCCGCTCCGATCACGATCTCGGTGTGCCGGCTGCCTTCGGCGAAGCCCTGCGGGAACGCGTGCCGGTAGACGAAATAGGCGAGGATCAGGCCGCCGAACAGGAGCACTTCCGTGGCAATGAACACCCACATGCCGAGCTCGGCAGTGTGGTCGCGGTGGGGTATGGAAGCATATTGCGGGGCGAAGGCGGGGCTTTCAGGCATTTTGCGGCTCCGCCCGGAAGTCCTCGTCGTATTGATAGGGCGCGCGCGTCACCACGGGCTGTGTCGTGAAGTTGAACTCTGGGGGTGGCGATGACGTCTGCCATTCGAGTCCCGGAGCGTTCCATGGGTTTGCCGACGCACGACGGCCAAAAAATGCAGAGTAGCTGAGATAGAACAGCGGCATCAGGTAGGCGACGGCGAGGATCGCAGCGCCTCCGGATGATAGCACGTTCCAGAGCTGAAACTCGGGCGGATAGACGTGATAGCGCCGCGGCATGCCTTCCACCCCCAGAATGAACTGCGGGAAGAAGGTCAGGTTGAAGCCGAAGAAGATCAGGACGGCGGCGGTGCGCGCCCAATATTCCGGGTAGAGCCGACCGGTGATTTTCGGCCACCAATAATGCAGGCCGCCGAAATAGGCCGTCACCATGCCGCCGACCATGATGTAGTGGAAATGCGCCACGACGAAATAAGTGTCGGTCGCGTGCACATCGAAGGCGAGGCAGGCGAGGAATAGGCCAGTGAGCCCGCCGATTGTGAACAGGCCGATGAATGCCAGCGCATAGAGCATGGGGGCATCGAAATGGATCGAGCCCTTGTGCAGAGTCGCGGTCCAGTTGAAGACCTTGATGGCCGACGGCACCGCCACGATGAAGCTCATGAAGGAAAACACGAGGCTTGCGACGAGGGATTGGCCGCTGACGAACATGTGATGGCCCCAGACCAGGAAGCCGACCGCAGCAATGGCCAGGCTGCACCAGGCGACAAACTTGTAACCAAACACCTGCTTTCGCGAGAAGCAGGAGACCAGCTCGTTGATGACGCCCATGCCCGGCAGGATCATGATGTAGACCGCGGGATGCGAGTAGAACCAGAACAGGTGCTGGAACAGCAGTGGGTCGCCGCCGATCCGGGGATCGAAAATGCCGACGCCGAAGAAGCGTTCCGTTGCCATCAGGAGTAGCGTGATCGCGAGCACCGGTGTCGCCAGCACCAGGATGACGGATGTCGCGTAGAGCGACCACAGGAACAACGGCAGCCGGTACCAGGTTAGTCCCGGCGCGCGCAGGCGATGGATCGTGACGATGAAATTGAGGCCGGTCAGGATCGATGAAAAGCCGGCAATGAACACGCCGGCGGCCGCGACGATCACATAGCTGTTGGAATAGAGCGTCGAGAACGGGGTGTAGAAGGTCCAGCCGGTATCGATTCCGCCCGCGAAGATCGCAAACAGCGTCGTACAGCCGCCCAGCATGAAGATGTACCAGCTCATCAGATTGAGCCGGGGGAAAGCAAGGTCCCGCGCGCCGATCATCAGCGGGACAATGAAATTGCCGAGCGTGTTGGGAATGGACGGGATGAGAAAGAACCACACCATGATGATTCCATGCATGGTGAACAGGCGGTTATAGATGTCGGAGCTGACGAGATCGGCTTGCGGCGTGGCGAGCTCGATTCGGATCGCGGTGGCCGCGGCGCCGCCGATGAAGAAAAAGAAGATCAGACTCGCGAAATAAAGGATCGCGATCCGCTTATGGTCCGTCGTCAGGAACCAGGATTTCAGCGTGTAGTCGGTGGTGAGGTAGTTTTTCTCGCTCATGACGAATGGCCTGCAAGCGACTTGATGTAGATCACGAGCCGCAGCAGCTGATCCTCGCTGACCTTGCCCTCGAACGAGGGCATGAGTGGCTCATAACTTGCGACGATCTGGCTGCGCGGCATCAGGATGGAATCCCGGATGTACTTGTCATCCGCGATCACGGTGCTGCCGTCCGAGAGCGGCACCGGCTTACCGTATAAGCCTTCGAGCGGAGGGGCGCGAACCGTGCCGCCGCCACCGTGACAGCCACTGCAGCCGAGCTCGCGGAACAGCTGGCCGCCCTCGGTTGCGAGCGGGCTCGACGGCGCCTGCTGCGTCAGCCAGTTGGAAAAATCGGCTGGCTTCATCGCGACGATTTCGCCGATCATGCCAGAGTGATCGGTGCCGCAATATTCGGCGCAGAACAGATGATAATGGCCTGGCTTGTCGACCTCGATCTCGAGGTCCTGGTAGCGGCCCGGAACCACATCATGCTTGAGCCGAAGGGCGGGGATAAAGAAGCTGTGAATGACGTCTTGGGACGCCATCACGAGGCGCACAGGACGCTTGACCTGAATATGCAACGCGTCGATCTCCGACTGGCCACCGGGGTGCTGTGTCTTCCACATCCATTGTTTGGCGACGACGAACACGTCGTGCTCATCGGCCGGCGTCCGGTAGATCTGGAAATAGACGCTTGCTCCCCATACGAAGAGGCCAAGGAAGCAGACGAAGGAGGCGGCAGTCCAGCTGACCTCCCAATGCCAGCTTTTTTTGATGCGGTGGTCACGATCGGTCTGATTGCTCGCGCGATAGCGAGCGCAAAACAGCGTGAGCAAAAGGAACAGCAGTCCGAGCACCAGCGCGCTTGCAATCAGAAGGCCGGCGAACAGTAGATCGACGTCGCCGCTGTGCGGCGAGAGCCCGGGTTGCCAGAACGGGATCCACTGGCGCCACATCTAAGGCGACCTTGATCGGAGTGCGTTCATGGAGACGGCCATCCCGGCAAACCTTTGTGCAGCAGGATCTCCATCGCGCGGTCAATCGGAATGCGGACTTCTCCTCGATCATGATCGGTCCAACCGTAAGTGCGTGCGATCCGCGCTTGCCCCTCTCGTGACGCCTGCAGCGTCGCCCGCGGGCTTACCTCGAGCGGCGGTGCATTGGAGCTCAATGCGGGACGGCTCGCGGGCGTGATGTGTTTCGTGGACAGCGGAAACAGGTGCGGCAGCACGAGCGGTGTGACTACGACGAAAGTCGCAAGGCCAGCTGCGAGCCACCCGACGAGGCGTAGTCCGACATCCGACCGCTCGTAGTCGAAGCGATTGCTGTCCGCCATGGCGCTGTCCTCGATCGCGGCGGGACAATCCGGTGTCGGGGATAGTGTTCCTAAGTTAGGAACCAACGAAGAGGCGCCAGATTGTCGATCCGACAGCTCGCTATCGGGTCACAGCGAGAATGGTGCAGATATTCTCCCCTGTGGCGGACACGTGGTTGCGCCTGTTTCTGATCGGCGGCCTGTCGCTCGCCGGCGGCAGCATCGTGGCCGCCGTCGGGTTCGCGCACTCGGCGTACATGACCGACACCGACATTCGCCCGCATCAGCCGGTGCCCTTCAGTCACCGCCACCATGCGGGGGAACTCGGCATCGATTGTCGCTATTGCCACAGCAATGTTGAGGCCGGGCCGCAAGCGGGCCTCCCACCGACCGAGACCTGCATGACATGTCACTCCCAGATATGGACCAACGCATCGATGCTGGAACCGGTGCGGAAGAGCCTCGCCAACAACACGCCGATCCAATGGACGCGGGTCGCCAAGCTGCCTGACTACGTGTTCTTCCGCCACGATATCCATATCGCCAAGGGCGTCGGCTGTGAATCCTGCCACGGCCGCATCGACCAGATGGCACTGACCTACCGCGCCAAGGCGTTCACGATGGAGTTCTGCATCGATTGCCACCGCGATCCCGGGCCTCATCTGCGTCCGCCGGATCACATCACCGATATGGCGTGGAAGCCGCCACCGAATGCGCGCAAGCAAGGCGAGGCAATCGCCGCCCATGAAGGCATTCGCTTCGGCGAACTCACGCATTGCTACGTGTGCCACCGATGAAGCGCCGCATCGATCATCAATCGACGGACGGGCCGCGCGTGTGGGCAGGCGTCGAAGAGCTGTCGGATGATCCGCGATTCCAGGCGTTCATCGACGCGGAATATCCGGCGGTCCACGAATTCTCGAAGACCGCGCGACGCGAATTCCTGAAGCTGATGGGCGCCTCTTTCGCACTGGCGGGGCTGACGGGTTGCGAGAAGAGCTCCTTCGTTACCGCATTACCTTATGTCGACCAACCACCGAGCCAGATCATCGGCCTGCCGCGCTATTACGCTACGGCGGTGCTGCTCGGCGGGTACGCGCAGCCGGTAATTGCCACGACGCATGCGGGGCGGCCGACGAAGCTCGATGGCAATCCGGGGCATCCGGCGACGCAAGGCCGCAGCGACATCTTCATGCAGAGCGCGGTGCTGCAACTTTACGATCCAGATCGGGCGGCCGCGCCGAGCCGCCATGGCGAGCCCGTGAGCTGGTCCGATGTGGAGTCGGCGATCGGTGCGATGCGCGAGGGCTGGCGCGCTAATGAGGGCGACGGCGTGCGGATTTTGCTCGGTCCTACCACGTCGCCGACGCTGCTGCGACAGATTTACGCTTTCCTGAAGCAGCTTCCGAAAGCGCGCGTTCATGTGCATGACGCCGCTGGACCTGATGCAAGGCGCCAAATCACGGCCGCGGTCTATGGGCAGGCCGTCGATCAGCACTATGTGCTCGCGAACTGTGATGTCGTTGTCAGCCTCGACGACGACTTTCTCGGACCAGGCCCTGATCAGGTGCGCAATGCATTAGGTTGGTCGCAATCGCGCCGGCGATCCAGTGATCGACCCGGCAACCGCCTGTTTATGGCTGAGAGCGTGCCGTCGGCAACGGGGGCAATAGCCGGCCGACGCCTGATCGCCGATGCTAGGCGAATGCCGGTTCTGGCGGAGGCACTAGCTAACGCGCTAGGTGTTGCCGGCGCATCGAAGTCGGGCGTGACGGAAGGCGAAGCCGGCTGGATTGCGCGCGTGGTCGAGGCTTGCAGGGAACGGGCAGGGCGCACGTTGTTCGTCTGCGGGCTGAGCGGCGGCGCAGCCACGGCCCTTTGGATCGCACGGATCAACCAGCAGGTCGGCAGTGCCGGCCAGACGCTGAAGCTGACCGCGCCGATCACGGGCCCGGAGGGGGCGGGAACGCTGGCCGACCTGGTGTCCGATATCAACGCGGGGCACGTGACCGCTCTCCTCATGCTTGATTGCAATCCCGTCTACAGCGCGCCCGGTGAGCTCAATATTAGCGATGCCATCAAGCGCGTTCGCTCCTCGTTTCATCTCGGCCTCCAGCGGGATGAGACCGGCGTACTCTGCGAATGGCAGCTTCCCCTTGCACATGCGCTGGAGAGCTGGAGCGACGCACGTGCTGTCGACGGCACGGCGACCATCCTTCAGCCGGTAATTGCTCCGTTCTACGATGTCAGAACGGTCCACCATATCCTTGCGATGCTATTGGGGGACATTGATCAGGCAGCGGATACTGCCGTCCGTGAGACCTGGCGGGTGAGCTTTGGCGATGCTTTCGACGGCCGTTGGAAACAGGCGCTGCATGACGGCTTCGTCGAGGGGGCGGCGTCCTTTGTAACGGTCTCGCCTACGAGCAACGCCATTGCGCCGCCAAACACTGTCGGCGATCTCGATATCGTGTTTCGGCCGGATCCGACGGTCTGGGATGGCCAGTTCGCCAATATCGGCTGGCTTCAGGAGCTTCCCAAGACGCTCACGACGCTGACCTGGAGCAACGTGATCGCGCTGAGCCCGGCGTTGGCAAAGCGCTTGACAGCGGCCAATGGCGATCATGTCGAGGTGACTGTCGGCGAACGTCGCATCAGCGGGCCGCTCTGGATCATGCCGGGCCAGGCCGACAATACGGTTGCGCTGTATCTTGGTTACGGCAGGACTCGGGCGGGACGAGTGGGCGACAATATCGGGTACGACGCCTATAAGGTGCGGCCCGCGGACCAACCGTGGCGCACACGGGGAAGCCTGCGCAAGCTCGATACCAGGGAAGAACTGGCGGTGACCCAGCTGCATCATCGGCTGGAGGGATTTGACCTCGCCCGCGAGGTCAGTCCAGGCCAGGTCGAGCAGACAACGCCTGAGCAGGCCAGTCTTTACGCTCCCTGGCCGTCATCGAAGAACGCCTGGGGCATGGTGATCGATCTCGACAGTTGCATCGGCTGCAATGCCTGCGTGACCGCATGCACGGCCGAGAACAACGTTCCCGTCGTGGGAGCGGATCAGGTCAGGGCCGGCCGCGAGATGCACTGGTTGCGGATCGCGCGCTACTACACCGGTGACATCGCGGAGCCGCGCAGTTTCTTCGAGCCGGTGCCCTGCATGCATTGCGAGGACGCGCCCTGCGAAATGGGTTGCCCGGTGCATGCCACCACGCACAGTCCCGAGGGCGTGAACCAGATGGTCTATAACCGCTGCATCGGCACGCGCACCTGCTCCAGCTACTGTCCCTACAAGGTGCGGCGTTTCAATTTTTACGACTATCGTGCTCCCGCCGATTCATCGGAGCACGCCGCCCACAATCCTGACGTGACCGTGCGCTCGCGCGGCGTCATGGAGAAATGCACCTACTGCACCCAGCGCATCGAGGCGGCACACGTCGCCGCGGACAAGGAGAACCGTCCGCTACGTGATGGCGAGGTGGTCACCGCCTGCCAGCAGGCCTGTCCCACCAAGGCGATCGTGTTCGGCGATATCAACGATCCGAATTCGGAGGTGTCGCGGCTGAAGCACGACGGCCGGCACTACGTGCTGCTCGAAGAGCAGGGAACGCGGCCGCGCACGACCTATCTGGCGCGTTGGCGCGAGGATAAGACGGAATCGAGGCAGGGATGAGCCAGCGATCCGACATCCTGCCGACGCGCCAGAGCATGGGCGGCATCGCCGACCAGCTCACCGGCATTCCCCTGCATTTTCCGGTGGAGCGACGCTGGTTGATCGCGATGGCGTTCGCGAGTGCGCTGCTCCTGCTGCTGATGGTTTCGGTGGTCGAGCTCTTCACCCGCGGCGTCGGAATCTGGGGCATCAATATCCCCGTGAACTGGGCCTTCGCGATCCACAATTACGTCTGGTGGCTCGGCATCGGCCACGCCGGCACGCTGATCTCGGCGCTGTTACTCTTGACCGGCAGCGAGTGGCGCAACTCGCTCAATCGCTTCGCCGAGACAATGACACTTTTCGCCGTGGTCTGTGCAGGCATCTATCCGATCCTGCATCTCGGCCGCCCCTGGTACGTCTATTGGATGTTTCCCTATCCGGCGACGATGGGCGTGTGGCCGCAGTTCCGGAGCCCGTTGGAATGGGACATCTGGGCGGTGCTGACTTATCTGACGGTCTCGCTGGCCTTCTGGTACACCGGCCTGATCCCCGATCTCGCCGCGGCGCGCGATCGGGCGACCCGCCGCGGCTGGCAGATTTTCTTCGGCATCACGGCACTCGGATGGCGCGGTTCGGCCAGGCATTGGTTGCGCTGGTCGCAGGCGTACCGGCTGACGGCGGGGCTCGCCGTGCCGCTAGTCGTGTCCGTCCATAGCGAAGTTTCGCTGCTGTTCGCCGTGGGACAGATTCCCGGCTGGCACTCGACGATCTTTCCACCGTACTTCGTGCTGGGCGCGGCGTTTTCCGGATTCGCGGTCGTCTCCATCATCGCGGTGGCGTTACGCTCATGGTTCGGACTCGAGAACCTCGTGACCGACGACCACCTCGATCTGCTCGGGAAGGTTCTGCTCGCGACCGGCCTGATGACGGGTTACGGCTACGTGTTCGAGGTGTTCGACGCCGTCTATTCGGGCGACGCGCACGAGATCCAAACGCTGACCGACCGCTTCGTCGGCGCCTACGCGTGGACCTATTGGGGCGCGGTCATCTTCAACTTCATTCCGCTCCAGGCGCTGTGGTGGAGCATCGTACGACGGACCGGCTGGATGCTGCTGCTGATCTCGGCATCGGTCGTCGTCGGAATGTGGCTCGAGCGATACATGATCCTGGTCACCAGCCTCTATCGGGACTTTCTGGTCTCGTCGTGGAGCCACTTCACGCCGAGCTTCTGGGACTGGTCGACCTATTTCGGCACGATCGGGCTTTTCCTGGTGCCGTTTCTCATCGCCATCCGGCTCGTGCCCATGATCTCGATCTTCGAGAGCAAGGAGCTTCTCCACGAGGAGAAAGAGGAGCAGCAACATGGCTGAAGCACTCTACGGTGCGCTGGCAGAATTCAGGAGCCCGGAAGACCTGCTGGCAGCGACGCGGAAGGCGAGGGAGGCCGGCTACCGCAATCTCGACGCCTTCACGCCGTTTCCGATCGAGGGGCTGGATCGCATTCTGCGGCTGCCGCGCCCCACCATTTCCTTCGTCGGTCTCGGAGGAGCCATCACTGGCGCCGGAACTGCGCTCGCCATGCAGTTCTTTACGAATTACGACTTCCCGCTCAATGTCGGCGGGCGGCCGATCTACGCGATCTCGGCGTTCGCGGTCGTGACCTTCGAGCTCACCATCCTGTTCTCGGCGCTTGCCATGCTGGTCGGGATGCTGTGGCAGAACGGACTCCCCCGGCTCAGCTATCCCGTGTTTGGCGCGGAACGATTTCATCGTGCCAGCAAGGACCGGTTTTTCCTTTGCGTCAGCGCTGAAGATGCCAAGTTCGAAGCGGGCGAGATCCTGACGTTCCTCAGCGGGACGGGAGCGCTTTCGGAGGAGCTCGTGCCGGGATGAACAGGCTGCCGCTCATCGTTGCCCTTACGGGTCTGC
Source organism: Pseudomonadota bacterium (assembly GCA_023388935.1). Taxonomy (GTDB): domain Bacteria; phylum Pseudomonadota; class Alphaproteobacteria; order Rhizobiales; family Xanthobacteraceae; genus Bradyrhizobium. The sequence goes on from JAEWFG010000064.1 coordinate 46,327, forward strand.
TCGCTGCCTGCGACCAGAACATGGATGTGCAGCCGCGCTACAGCGAATATTCGCGCGCGCCGCTGTTCCGTGGCAGCGTGCTGCGGCCGCCGCCGGCGAATACGGTCGCCCGCGACGATCTGGAACGAGAGAAGACGGCCAGCACGAAACCGACGCTTTCGGCTGAACTGTTGGCGCGGGGCCAGGAGCGCTTCGGCATTTTCTGCTCGCCTTGCCACGGCGCAGGCGGCGACGGAACCGGCAGCATTGTCCAGCGCGGCATGCCGCGCCCGACGAGCTACCACGACGACAGGCTGCGTGCCGCGGACGATCAATACTTCTTCAATGTAATCACCAACGGCCACGGCGCGATGTATTCCTATGCGGCCCGCGTGCCGCCGGCGGATCGCTGGGCAATCGTCGCCTATATCCGCGCGCTTCAGCTCAGCCGCCATGCCTCGCTCGATGACGTGCCGGCGGACGAGCGCGCTAGGCTGGAGAGCTCGCCATGAGCGCTCGCACCCGCACAAGGAGCGTGGTTGCGGTGGTGTCGGGCCTGGTCCTGATCGCCGGCTTTGTGGTCGACGCACGGTCGGCCGTTGCCGCCTATCTCGTCGCCTGGAACGCCTGGGGTGCTATTCCGATCGGGGCGCTGATCGTTTTCATGACCAGCTATCTGGTGCGGCGGCGCTGGACCGAGACCTTGCATCCGATCTTCGTTGCGGCCACCAGCATTCTGCCCGTCGTCGCACTGACATTCATTCCGGTCCTACTCTTCATGAAGGAGATCTATCCAGCTATCGCCGATGGGGCGTCGCTGCCGCCGTTCAAGGCGCGCTGGTTCGTGCCGTGGTTCTTCGTGTTGCGGACGGCGTTCTACTTCGCGGTCTGGATCGCGCTCGCCGAATGGCTCCGGCGCGCCTGGCGCAACGATGAGGCCATGGTGCGTGCCGCATCGGTCGGATCGATCGTGTGGACGCTGACCGTGTCGTTTGCCGGGATCGACTGGCTGGAATCGCTGGAGCCCCAGTTTCATTCCTCGATCTATGGGCTGATCTATCTCAGCTTCCTGCTTATGAACGGAACGGCGTTCGTCATCGGGGCCGGCCTGTTGTCGACGCGAGGGATCGGTCCGAGTCGTGGCTACAGCGGGTTACTGCTCTCGGTCCTGCTTCTGTGGTGCTATCTCCACGCCATGCAGTACATCGTCATCTGGTCGGGCAATATCCCCAGGGAAGTCACCTGGTATCTGGTGCGATCGGAGAATGGCTGGCAGTTCGTCCTGGCGGCGCTTTCGTTTGGGCAATTCGTGTTTCCATTCTGCGCGATGTTGAGCGCCCGAGTACGATCGGATCCGCATTGGCTGCTGGCCTTGTGCGGGCTCACTCTGGCGATGCGGTGGCTCGAATCCGCGATCCTCATCCTGCCGGCAATTCAGGGGCTCTCCCTAGGCACCGCCGGCGCAATGCTGCTCGCGGCTGGGTTCTTCCTCGGCGCGGTGTTCTGGCTGGCGTTTGACAGAGTCCTCGCAAGGCAGACGGAGCAGAGGGAGCCGCTCGGCGCTATCTGGTGGCGTGCTCGCGCCGAAGCAGGAGCCCGATCATCAGGGCGAGGACAATGACGCTGACGGAGGAAGCGGCGAGCAACAGACGTTGCGCCTGAAGCGAATAGGTACCGCTCGCGGGATCGAAGCCGTAGCAGAGAAGGTGGATTTGGTCGGTCCAGCGCCCGACATGCCCTTGACCCGCCTCGACCAGGGCAAGGCGCAGGCTTGCGGCATCCACCGCTAGTGCAGAGAGGGCACGCGAGACGCGCCCATCGGGCGTGACGACGAAAGCGGCGGTGGAATGGGCAAATTGATCGTGCTCGCGATCGTAGACCACCCGCATACCGAACGCGTCGGTCAACGAACGAACGTCAGCAGCCGCCGTCCGCAGAAAGACGCTCTGTTCGGAGAGACCGCTTCTCGTACTCAGCTGCGCATTCCTCATGGCCAGCGCCTGAGCGGCGGTATCTTTGGGATCGAGGCCGACAACGATGAGGCGAAAGTCCTTGCCAGCGCTTAGGCCGGTATCGGCCAGCGCGTTCGACACGATCGATATCGCCGGTCCGCAAAGCGTCTCGCAGGTGTAGTCGGCCAGGATCCAGATGGTGGGGACGCCGCCAAGCCAATCTTGCAGCGGCGCGGTGCGGTCGTTCACGTCGCTCATCCGGGTCTGCCGAGGAAGTTGCGCATTCGCGCGAGGGGCAACCGTAACCTGCTCGAGCTGCGAGGCGGTGACGGTGGCCTCCGCCGTCAGCGGCATTGCGACCCAACCAACGACCGCAACGATCCATCCCGCAATCCGTACGCGGGTCCGCCTTGCGGACGTCTCGACCGAGTATTGGACAGGCAAAGCGGTGCCTCTGGAACTCCGATGATGCCTGGAACGAACAGGAACGCCCCATGATAGTTCCAAGGGACAGCCGGCGGGGTGCGTCTGCCTGGGATCGTTCGCCTTCCTGATCCGTTGCCCAGCTGGAACAGCAGGGTATTGCGAGCGTTTGCGGGTCGAGAACGATGCGAGACAGCCAATCGGACGTTACCGAAATCCGCGATGCCGTCCACCTCTGCACGGATATGCAGAACATCTTCGCGCCCGGCGGGCTCTGGGAAACGCCCTGGATGGAACGGGTCTTGCCAACGATCGTCGCGATCGTTTCGCGCTATCAGGTGAGAACCGTCTTTACGCGCTTCATCACGCCGCAGGCCCCCGAGGATCGTCCCGGACAGTGGCAAACCTACTTTCGGCGCTGGCGCCAGGCCACCCGTAATCACCTTCCGTCGACGGCTCTTGAACTGGTGCCGGAGCTGGCGCGCTACGTCCCCCCAGTTCGCATCGTCGACAAGCCGGCCTACTCGGCGTTCAGCAATTCTGCCCTGGCAAGTTTTCTGGTCGAGCAGGGGATCGGAACAGTGATCGTCACCGGCGCGGAGACGGACGTTTGCGTTCTGTCGACAGTCTTGAGTGCCGTCGATCTCGGCTTCAGGGTCGTGCTCGTCGAAGACGCGCTATGCAGTTCCTCTGACGTCGGGCACGATGCCCTGATGACGATGTACCGCACGCGCTTCCACGGCCAGGTCGATCTCGTGACCACGGAGGAGTTGATGGAGTTGTGGCGCGAATAGCTAGACGACCGGCTGCTTGTCCTTGCGTAGCGTCTCGATCACGGCGCGATCGATGTTGAGATGGGCCGCAACGAGCTTGGGCGGGGTCAGCGCCATCCATTGCGCGAGTGAGACATCCACGAAGCGGGGCGCCTTGAACAGCTCGAGGAATAACAGTGGTTCGCTGCCCGTGTTCTCGATGAAATGGCTCATCGACATCGGGACGTAGCCGACGTCGCCTGCGCGGGAATCGAACGTTCGCGCCCGTGCTTCGGCCGCAAACACGGTCATGCGTGCCTCTCCGGAGATGTAGTACTGCCATTCGTCGGCGTTCGGGTGTCAGTGCACCTCGCGCATGTGGCCAGGATTGACCTCGACAAGGGCTGCTGCGACTTCGGTCGAGATCGGAAAGTTGCGGGTATCAGCGATGCGGACATTACCGCCGGGCGATTGTGTCGGCGGTTGCTGCGTCAGGTGAAAGACCATGTCGAGCGGCACGGCACCGCGGGGATCTTGCACCGCGTCCGCCTTAATCTGGGGCGGCGGCGGCCAGCAGGGATCTCCGGTTGGGTGTGTTCATGGCATTCTCCCGCTTAGCCGCACGTCAGCACGACCTTGCCGGCTGTATGACCCCGCCCCACGGTCGCCAGAGCGTGGCCTGCCAGTTGAAGCGGAAAAGTGGCCTGAATGTGCGGCTTGAGCTTGCCGCTATCGGCCAGTTTCCCGATCTCGACCAGCTCCCCGCCATCGGGCTCGACGATGTAACGCATCGCCGTCAAGCCAAGCGCGTTCGCACGATCTTGCGACGGCTCGGCCGATGTCGAGATAAGGCGTCCGCCTTTTCTGAGCAGGCACCAGGAGCGCTCGCGCGTCTCTCCATCGATCATGATGAGCTTTGCCATATCGGCTGACGCACTAGCGGGACGGGCGTTCCTATTGAGGTTGTTTGGCGCCGATATTGTGATCACTCGCCGAGCCCTCAGCAATTTCCGTTATCGGGCAGCATGTTCCGGATGACGGCAGGCTGATGGGCGAGGCCGTGCTGTCTTGCACATCGCGCGTCGCTTGCTTTGGCATATCCACAATCGTCGGTGTGACATGAACGAAGAAACCGTGCAGCCTGTAGAGCTGCACACGCCGGGAACAGGTTAGATGTCAGCGCGTACCAATGCGTTGGTGTCGTGGGCAGAAACCGGAAAAATGAGCGCCACGTCCATCGTCCCCGTTGCGTCCGGTTGTCACCCGGCGGTGCCTGGGTCAACGCCGCTTCGTCGCTTTGGTTGCCGCTGATGGGCTCCCCGACGGATCGACGTTCTGCGCCCGCACGCCTCTATTGCATCGCGCAATTCGATCTTGCTCCGGAGACCAACCGCCAGAGATGCATAGGAACCGTGCGCAGCGCCTTGGATTGGTTGGGTCAGACCACCGAGAGGAGCCAGCATGGCGGAAGTGGACGTTCGCAAAGGGATGCCGCCCGTCAAGCTGTCGCGCGAGGAGTTCGAGAGGCGCTACAGAAGCCAGTTCGTCGATCCGACCTTTGCACGGCTCAAGCTGGAACTCGATGCGATTGTCGGCGCCGCCTGGGATGCCTACAGTCATTCGCGCAAATCGCCGGTGACACGGAAGGCGGGCGCGGGGTTTGCCGATCCCGACTACGAGCTAGCCGTCGATTGGCTGACGGCGCGCGCCGCCATCCTTGAGGCGCAGCAGCGGCATGACGATGCCAACGCGACGCCACGCATCCTCATTATCAACGGCTCTGCCCGTAGCGAGCACACCTGCCCCGGCGAGATGTCCAAGACCTGGCGCATGGTCAAGCTCGCCGAGCCGGTCTTCGCCGAAATGGGCTTCGCCGTCGACATCCTCGATCTCTCGCGCCTGGCCTCCGAGTTCGGCAAGAACATCCATCCCTGCAAGTCCTGCGTCTCCACCGCCATGCCGCTCTGCCACTGGCCGTGCAGCTGCTACCCGAACTATTCGCTCGGCCAGACCAGCGACTGGATGAACGATATCTATCCGCTGTGGGTGGCAGCCCACGGTATCCTGATCGTGACGCCGGTGAACTGGTATCACGTGCCGGCCGGGCTCAAGGCGATGATGGATCGCCTGGTCTGCGCCGACGGCGGCAACCCCGACCCGACATCGACTCACGGCAAGAAAGCCGACGAAGCCAAGGCGTTGGAGCTGAAGGGGTGGCCCTATCCGCGGCATCTTGCGGGGCGTCATTTTGGCCTTGTGGTTCATGGTGACAGTGTCGGTGCTGAGGGCGTTCGGCGAACCCTTTCAGATTGGCTGACCGACATGCACCTGATTTCGGCGGGCCGCTTTGGCGAGATGGACGGTTACGTTGGCTATATGGAGCCATATGCGACCTCTCATCGCGACCTCGATGAAGATCGCGACTTTCAGCAAGAGGTGTTGAATGCAGCCAAAGCGCTGGGCAGCGCTGTGAAGCTCGCCCGGAGCGGACGGCTCGAGGACCCCGGGGCGGAACTCGCGCATCCAGCTCCGAAATGAGGGAGTGTCGATCCGGTCGCTTTCGATCGTCGCGGGTTGGTCCGACGATGCAAATTGAGGTTTCGGTGAACAAGGCGGAAGAAGGATCGTCGAAGACCATCGTCTACGCCGCGCTCGTCGGCAACATCCTCGTTGCGGCCTCCAAGATCGGAGCTGCTGCCTGGACCGGAAGCTCGGCATGATGAGCGAGTACGTGCACTCGGTGGTCGATACCACAAGTGAGGCTGCTGCTTTACGGTTACCATCGCGCGAGCCGGCCGCCCGACAACTCTCATCCGCTCGGCTACGGGCGTGAGCTGTATTTCTGGAGCTTCATCGTCGCCCTGCTGATCTTCGCGCGCGGCGCTGGCGTCTCGCTCTATCAGGGCGTGCTCCACGTCACCGCACCAGAGCCGATTCAGGATCCGATCGTCAGCTTCATCGTGCTCGGCCTGTTTGTTCGAGGTCGTCTCGTGGTTTTTTGCCCTGCGCCGCTTTCGGTCGGAGGCTGCGCGGTTCGGCTGGTACGAAGCCTTCGTTCGCAGCAAGGACCCTCCCGCCTTTATGGTGTTGCTCGAGGACAGTGCGGCGCTGGTCGGAATCGTGATTGCGGCTGCAGCGACCGCAGCGGCGGTGTTTCTGGCCCAGCCAGTCTGGGATGGCGTCGCTTCGATCCTGATCGGAATTCTGCTGGCAGTTGCTTCCATCGGACTCGCCCGGGAGAGCAAGAGCCTGCTGATCGGTGAGCCCGCTCATTCGGAGCTTTCGCGATCCGTCCTCGATATCGCGCGACGGTCCCCCGGCGTACTCCGGGCCAACGGGCTCCTGACGGTGCAACTATCGCCGGCCGAGTTTGTTGCGGCACTAAGCGTTGAGTTTGCGGACGACAGGCGCGCCGACGACATCGAGCAATGCGTCATCTCGATTGAGAACGAAATCCGTCGGCACCATCCGAGCATCGCAGCGCTGTTCATCAAGCCGCAGACCAATGCTCGTTATCACGCCGTTCACGCAAGGCGCTGGGGTACGGGATCCTAGCGCACTGTCAGGGAAGGGAGGGCAAAAAGACCACAACCCGACCTGGGCCCCAGGAACCAAGCGCGTCGCGTGGCTTTAGCTGGAAGAAGCGAACCACATGGAATCACATATGGCGCAAACCGAAGATATGACCCGCTGTATCGAGCTCTGCATGAGTTGCTACCGAACCTGCCTTGGCACGGCGATGAACCACTGCCTCGAGACCGGCGGAAAGCATGTCGAGCCCAAGCATTTCCGCCTGATGATGGCCTGCGCTGAAATGTGCCGGACGTCCGCGCATTTCATGCTCATCAACACCCCACACCACAAGCATACCTGCGGTGAGTGCGCTGAGATCTGCACCGAGTGCGCACAGGATTGCGAGCGCATTGGAGGCATGGACGAATGTGTCGCCATGTGCCGATCGTGCGCTGAATCCTGCCGCGCTATGGCGGCTTGAGGGAAATGCTCATGCTCGAAGTGAAACTCAAGGAAGCGATTGTCGGCGAGTTGCAGAGTCAGGCGGCCAACCGGCCGCAATCGCTGAAGGTCGAAGGTTCTTCGAAGGAGCTGGTCGTCGACGGAAAGATCGACCTTGCCGAGCTTGCCATGCTCATCGCCGGCTCGGTCGCCGGCGGGCCGTCGCTAGCTCGCTAAAGCATGGCTTTCAGCTTCAGCGCATCCGCGGGGGCTGCGCTCTTCTGGTCGTTGTCGAAATAGATGTAGACGTCGTAGCCTTGCCGCTTCCAGGATCTGATGCGCCGCGCCCATTGCGTTAGCATTTGCCGGGTATAGTGACCGCGATAGCGCCCGCTCGGACCGTGGCCGCGTACGTAGACGAAGTCCGCCGTGCGCTTCCATGGCGCCGGTGCATCGTGATGGTCGGACAGGCAGAGCGAGATGTTTTCGTCAGCCAGCATCCGCAGGATGCTTGGCTGATACCAGCTCGGGTGACGAAATTCGAAACTGTAGCGACGTTTCTTCGACAGCAGCTTGAAGAACGAGGCGAGCCTGTCGGCATTCGCTTCGAATTGGGGCGGCAGCTGGAACAGGATCGGCCCCGCCTTGCCCCGCAAGTGTGAAATGCGATCCTCAAGCAGCGCGAGGCTATTTTCCGAGCGATCGGACAGCCGCTTCCAATGCGTGATGAACTTGGATGCTTTCCAGGTGAAGACGAAGTGTTCGCCGGTCTGCTTACGCCATGCCGTCACCGCTTCGGGTGTTGGCGTCCGGTAGAAGACGCCGTTGAGTTCGGTACTCTCGAACTGACTGGCGTAATAGCGAAGCTGCTCTTTCAGCGGCAACCCGTCCGGGAAGAAGGGACCGCGCCAGGAGTCGTAGTGCCAGCCGGAAGTGCCAATCAGGACGCGCGCCATTTTCGATTGCCGTCATGGGGGCGCGGAGAAGCTGCGGTTTCCACCGAATAACGCCTGGGCAGCGCATACGTTGCTGACGGCGTTTGACCACACCGCCCTGCGCCGCCGTACTCATCTGCGCTGCCGTGGGGCGCGCAACGAGAGCGGCCCCCGCTGGCAGGGGGCTTTGGGGTATCGCAGGGGCCGCTCCGCCCGCTCGGCGACGAGCTGGCAGGGTTTAACCTTCGTCGAAATTCCCTGTTCCTATTCGATCAGAACCATTGCATAGTTTTCCCTATTTGGATTTGCCAGTTCTCGATGAGGCCTTTGCCATGTCTAGCGGTATCGAAGATCTGCAGATGCTGCGTCTGCTCAAAGCGTTTGAGAAAATAACCGATCAGGACTTCCGGCGCATGGTCATTCTCTACGTGGAGGAGCAGCTGGCGAAGCAGCAGGCGATCGCGCGGCCAAGGACACGAAATGAAGGACATGAAGGCGCACCTGGAGAAGCTTCGCATTCAGATAGCTGAGTGCGAGATGATCGCCTCCCGCTCGGGACTTGCTGGGAGCTGACCAAACGGGAATCCTATAACGATGGGAGGAACGCCTTTAGCATGAGTTCGGAGCACGCAATTTCCTTCTATTTGCAGATTCCCGCGCAATAACGCTCTAATTGCAGGGGGCGGAAATGCTTAATGATTGCCTCTTTCTGTAAGTCGTTCGTCGCCTTCTCGACGTCCATACCGCTCGCGACCGCCAGTCTATTTGCACTGCGAGAGGCCGCCAATCGGGCCGGCTTCGATGCGCAATATCCTTCCTCGCATCAGTGTGGGCAACGTTTCGTCACCGTCGCCAGCCGTTCTGTCGACCCTCGGCCCCGGAGGCAGTCCGGCATGCGCGGCGCCTGGCCCTTCAGCTGAAACCATTGCAGGGCGCGCCAGGCGCTACACGCCGCTTAGGTCGCTTGATCTATTCCGGCGGCTTCAACCCGGGGGAGCGCAGCAATTCGCTCATGTGAGAACCGGTTTCGGCTTGCCGGGCTCTTCTGAGCAGGCTCTCCCGCTCTATACCTGGGAGAGCCGCTTTGGCTTCCTCCCGCAATCTCTTCGCCTGTTCGGCAAGACGTTCTTCAAGGGACTGGGTTTGTTTGATACGGCGGCGCTCCATGGCAATCCTCGCTTGTGCTTACGGGTCCTAACCGCTGGGTTGGCACTTAACGAGCCAAATACGCCGAGAGCCGAACTTAAGTTCCATCATCCGTTCGTCGAAAATGACCTTCGGCGGAAAGACGGCTCGGCGGGCGGATGGGGTATCGCCGGGGGCGCTCGGCGAGGCGAGCCGGCAGGCTTATCGTTCGCCGAAATTTCCCGTTCCTATCCAACGGGAACCGCTGCATAATTTTCCCGATTTGAGGCTGCGCTTTTCTCAAAGAGCGTTTGCGGTGTCGAGTTACGCCGAAGATCTGCAGATGCTTCGATCAAGGCTTTTCAGCAAACAACTGAGCATGACACCCGCCGCTTGGTCGTCTTCTACGCGGAGGAGCAGTGGGCGAAGACACCGCTGGAGGGACGAAATGAAGGACATGCAGACGCACTTGGAGAAGCTTCGCATCCAGATAGTTGAGTGCGAGATGATCCGCGACCTTGCGACGAGTCCATCCAAGCGAGAGTTGTTCGGCAAGCTGGCCGAGCACTACAAGGTCTTGGCGACTGAGGTCGAGCGGGCGATGGCGGCCGGCGACGCCGGAGATGCGTTTGTGGGCCGGAAGACCTAAGACCCGTTCCCGAACGAATCTACGGATTGAGGTAGATAAAGCGCCGGGCCGTCCATCGCTGCCTCATTGGCCTATGCAGCGCGGCACTTGCATGTCCTTTTCGAACTGAGAAAGACGTAGTGACCGCGTATGGGTCGACTTTTGTGACACACGATTTGGCCACGCCCTTTGCGCGTGCGGAAGCCGCACCTTCCAAGCAGCTTGGGGAGCTGATTTCTGTTTCGCATGGTCGTCTGATGGAGCAGATCGCCGCGCGGCGCACGAAGCGCTTCAGTACCGTTGACCGGAAGATTAGCGATCCGCAGGACCTTCCTGAACTTCGATCTTCTCTTCTGCCGTTTCCAGGCCAGGCTGACCGGCGCTAGCGGCACGCGCGAGCCGAAGGGTTCCTTTTACCTGAGCTGCCATCCTTCTGGTTCGCATTAAGTGCTCGATCTCCATTTCTGACACGATAGCCTTCGTCGATAGCCTGGTCGGCGCTCTTAAGGAAATCGGCTATGCTAATTCCGCACACAGAGGGCGACTTTCTGACCGTGAACGTCCGGGTCGACTTCAGAGCCGACGTAATGCGGGCGCACATTCTGACCCAAGGCGGAATCGTCTTCCGTCAGTCGTTCGCCCGCATTGCAATACGGAACTGAAGGGTGGCCAAGCCTGTTTGATACATTCAGCCAAGCGGAGGTCGCAGTGCGAACTATTCTGGTATCGACGATTTGCTGGGCCTTGTCGTGCGGATTTGCGACAGCGCAAGCCAACTCGAAGACCGACTTAAACACGCCAACTGGGCGCTCGGCGCCCGAAGAAAAAGGTCAATTGCAGCCGCAAGGTTGGACTGGACCGCTTGAGACAAAATCAGGTGGTGCGCAGCCGGAAAGCCCGCAAGGTCAAAGCCCACCGGGGATGCAGGCAGCGCCGGACGGATCAACAAAAACAGTCGTTGAGCCGCGGAAGTAGGCCACTCGCTCTGGTTGGTGAGTGAGCGGTTCGCTTAGCGTGAGCGGTCCCCTAGGGCTAGTTTTGGCCCTTCTGCGACGTGCCGGTCCGGCCGGAAGGGTTTTTGCCGAGTTGATCGTCTTCTACTCCAGGGCGGCGAGGAACGTGGTTCGACGGCGGTTCGCCCGGGAGTCGCGGTGGAACGGGTGTCTTCTTGATTGTCGTTGTCGTGGCCCGCGCGGGGGGCGCCGCGTGTAGCTGTCCCATTTCCTATTCGGTCAGTTCGGTGGTCCACTTGGCCTGCCGGCTTTCCACGCCCAACGTTTGCTGTTCGCAGACACGAGCGCCCGCTTCGAGGGGTAGACAGCAACTGCGTCAGGAAGCCGGAGGAGAGTGGAAAGTGACGCGTCAGGTAATCGCCATTAAGGAGCAAGCGACGTTGCCGACGCCTACGAGTGACCAGCCGTCTTCCCGCGAACATGCAACAACACGGCCCACGGCCGAGCGGCACGTCAGGTCGACGCGACGGCCGCTGGAGTGACGGCTTGTGTTGGCCCGCAAACGCACTTGCCAGCTGGTCGTGATTGCAGAAAGCTCGTTCCCTGGTGCTTGTGCTACAGTGACTCCACATGCTCGGCTTCGCAAGAAGAAACGCGAGCGTCCGATAGTCTGGGCTGCTCGCTCATCCCTGTCGAGAGATCTACTTCTTCTCGGGCATCCAAGTGGTGCTCGCGCGATCGTACTTGAAGCCGGGAGCGTTCTTAAGATCATCCTTCGTCTCGTCCAGCGTCAGCCACCACTTGTCGTTCTTCTTTGCGGTCTTGACGGATGCAAAGGGCACGATGACGTCCTTCTCACCCATTCCGAGGAAGCCACCGACGCCGATTACGAGGCCCGTGATCTTGCCCGATTTGTCGACGAGCACATCGTCGATATCGCCGATTTTGCTTTCTTTCGGGTCGTAGACGGACTGCTTATAGTAGTTCGTGACGGTCCAACTCTCCGTAGGCACCGCGTTCAAGACCGTCGTCGCGGCGTAAGCGCTAGTGACTGTCGCTGCCGCGAACAAAAAGTTCATTGCTAAGCGTCTCATGTTACCTCCTCCTGAGGCGATGGATTCGAATAGCCTTGCAACGGGTAAAAATGGCAGACGTTCCTTAGTAGGAACAGCAATTGCCGTGGCGTCGTTCTTCAGAACCCGAAGGGACAATCTTATTCTCACGCCGGATGCTGCTGGCTCAACGCAGTCGATTTTGACTGCGACCTCACGACGTTGGCATGGTTCTTTTACCCTAGACTAGGCGCGCGACTTCAAGCGCCAGTTCACGCTCGCCGACCAAGTCGACGTGATCGAATCCAATGTGCCGCAGGGCGGCGTCATCTGGGTGTTCGCGTTGAAGAAATAAGCTCCGCGCGCGGATCGACGAAGGCGGAGCAGTGGGGGGAGCGAAGTGCGGCGGACGGCGTCCGCCGCACTTTGCGCATCCTGTCTTCCGCTCTCCCCTTGTTGAGGGGAGAGGGGGACATCAATACGCTTCCGCGAGGAAATAGCTGCCGCCAGGACAGCGCTGAAACGCTGGTGCGTGCGAGGCCTACTTACCCTGACGGTCGACCTTATCCTTCTCCTTCTGGTTCATCTCCTGAACCTTCGGATCGGTGCTGCTCTGCCCGGTGGTCTGGGTGGTCGAGGTGGGCGGGGTGCTGGCGTTGGGAAGCGAGTTCTGGTCCGGCGCAGTGGGGCGCGTGGCCGTGGTCGGCGGTGCGCTGTTGCTCTGGGCGAACGCGGCCGCGGTAGTCAAGGAAAAGGCGCCAGACAGCAGCGAGACTGAGAGCGCCTTTGAGATGTTGGTCATCGATCTGCTCCTGTCAGATCGATGCAAACGGCGCGAGGCCGCCTTGTGTTCCCGCTCTAACTCCGTGGAACCATGGGCTGACCCGATTCTTCTACAGGCTGTGATAACACTAGTGCGGGAACTTCCGACAACCGTACAATATGCGTCTCCTCAGAGGAGGAGGAGATCTTGAATCGGGGAGCTACGGGAATTTCGCGGGCTGGAACGCGCTTGCCTGAAGTACGCTGTCGCGTTCAGACGCCGATCCCCCGATTTGGGGGGCAATATTGGCTCTGACTCACTTTTGATGCAGTTTGGGGAATGCCTCAAGAACTTCGCGCTGCGGGACCTCGGAGGACGTCCTTGGGAGGCAAGCGACGAAGGCCGGGTAGCGGCTTCGCCAAGCGCGCGGGCGTGACCGGCCGCGGCTAGGTTCGAAGCGGCTCGCTCGACGTCGGCGATCTCGGGATAGTTGAACAGCGACCAGTTGAAGATTGCGCCGCGCCGATTCACCATCCGTAGTCCTTCATGGCTCCATGCCTCGGCGTAGAGAGGCCAACTATTGGTCGGGGCTGGTTCCTTTGCAAGCCGCTGACGCTGCCGTTGGTGGCGCCGGCGCCGGCGCTTGCCCAACTCCTCCGCGCTCTCGCAGCGCCTTGCAAAATCCGCATCTGAATTTTTTGGGTTTTTCCCGGCCATTTTCGCCGTAGTCATCACATTCAAATTTGCCGTACACGTTCAACGTTCATTCATCATCGAAAGCCTACGTCCGTTTCGGGGAGCCGCGATTGCGCTTCGATGGAAACCTAATGCCTCTGTCGCGAGACGACTTTGACCCTGTTGCCGCCGTCGTTGACTGGCTCGACGCCTGCCGACGTGGAGACCTCGACGCGCTCCTCGCTTTGTATGATGACCAAGCGGTTTTGGAATGCGCCTGCGAAGGTGTGAGCTTGACGGGGCGGAATGCAATCGCGGCCTACTGGTCACCGAAGCTCGATGCCAAGCAAGGAGCCGCCTTTTCGCTCGACGATGTGGCTTTGACGGGCCATGGAGTTCAGATTGACTATCAAGGTTACGCGGGCAAACGCGTTCGGCTTTACATTCGGTTCGGTGCGTCGAACAAGATCATTTACACAAGCTGCGGACCGATCCGTCAGGCTCCCAACGGTTTCAACTAAAACGAGGAACTGCGAGCGGGGTCGCAAAAAACAGGAACGACCCGCCGGGGCCGGAGACGAGTCGAAACTTCGGTCCGGAATGATGCCCCCAGCCCACCGGCCGGAGAAGACCTTGAGGTGACACGAGGTTGCGACCCAGGCGCGCCGTCAGCCCGCGCTGGGGTCAACGACCGGTCCCCCATCTCGGGCTATGAAGGACCGCTGGCAGTCGCTGAAATTCCGGCGGCCCTGTCGGTCACTTCCAATGCTTGGCGACGATACTGGCGGCGGGCTTGCTTTTCTACTTTTGAGCACCACCGACAGTGCGCTCGGAGCGCGTCATGGCGAGCTTTCCTGGCAAGATGGAAAAAATCAGGAACTACCGTGGTCGGGGAGAATCGCCGCACCGGCGGGATCGATGTCCGTTGGCAAACCACTTGGGCCAGACGTTTGCAGTCGTCGCCAACTTTGCCGACACGAATTGGCCATGCCGAAGCTCATTCCTGGAGACCTCGTGGCGGTCGGCCGAAGCGCTGTTGCCGGGCGACATCATCGTCCGGATCGGGCGGGGGCCCTGACTGCAGGAGGGCTTCTAGTTCACAGTCTCAGGTGAGGAGCTTGTCCAACGTGATCGGGAAGCGCCGCACGCGTTTGCCGGTTGCGTGATAGACCGCATTCGCGATCGCCGCGGGAACGCCGACGATCCCGATCTCGCCGAGGCCCTTGATGCCGAGCTTGTTGATACGCGCGTCCTGCTCCTCCACGAAGATCACGTCGATGTCGTGGATGTCGGCATTCACCGGGATATGATACTCCGCAATGTTGGCGTTCATGACCCGCCCGAAGCGGTGATCCATCACGGTTTCTTCGTGCAGGGCCATTCCAATCCCCCAGACCACGCCGCCCATGATCTGGCTGCGGCCGGTCTTGGTGTTGAGGATACGCCCGGCGGCGACGGCGCTCACCACCCGCGTGACGCGGATGACGCCGAGCTCCTCGTCGACCTTGACCTCGGCGAAAACGGCGGAATGGCTGTTGCGCGCGTGCGAGTTGTCCTCCGGGAAACGGTTGAGCTTTTCCTTCTCGATCCGCTCGAGTCTGCCGTGCCGCATGGCGTCGGCGATGGAGACCGCGCGGCTTTTCTTACCGCCATGGGCGATCATGCCCTCATTGAGGATCATATCGGCCGGGTCCACGCCGGCGAGTGGGGATCCGGCCATCGCGCCGGCAAGGCGCGCGAGCTCTTGGCGAATGTCCTCGGCCGCCCCCAGCACTGCGTGGGCACTCGATGCAGCCATCCAGGACCCGCCCTCGACGGGAGCTTGCGGAAGGCTTGAGTCGGCAAGCTTTACCGTGATGTTGTCCATCGGCAGCCCCAGTGCATCGGCTGCCACCTGCGCCACGATGGTGTAGGTGCCGGTGCCGATATCCGAGGCCGCGCAGGACACTTCGGCATGACCGTTTGCGGTCAGCACAATGCGGACGGCGACCGGCATCTGCAAAGCTTCCCAAACCCCTGTTGCCATGCCCCAGCCGACCAGTTCCTTGCCATCGCGCATGGATCGTGGCACGGGATTGCGATTGCTCCAGCCGAAAGCCTCGGTGGCCTGGCGGTAGCATGCGCGCAGCTGCTTGCTGGTATAGGGCAGGTCCTCGCTCTGGTCGCGATCGGAGTAGCACGTCAGGCGTAGTTCGACCGGGTCGAGCTTGAGGGCGACGGCGAGCTCGTCCAAGGCGCATTCGAGCGCACAGACGCCGGAGGCCGCGCCCGGCGCGCGCATGTCACAGGGGGTGGAAACATCGAGGCGAACGAGCTTGTGGGAGTAGTAACTGTTCGCGCTCTTGTAGAGCTGCTCCGCCCAGCCGGTGTCGTTGCGCGAAAAGTCCTCGTATCGCGAGGTGACCGCAACGGCCTCGTGCACGACCGCATCCAGCGTTCCGTCCGGCCTGGCGCCCAATCCGACATGCTCGATCGTCTCCGGCCGGTGTCCGAGCCCATACATTTGGTGCCGGGTCAGTACGACGCGGACGGGCCGCTTCAGCGCAAGCGCGGCGAGCGTTGCCAGCACCACCTGATATTGCGGCCGCAGGCCGGAGCCGAAGGCACCCCCCACATAGGGAGATATGACACGAATCTCGTCCGGTTTCTTGCCGAACACGCTGCACAGGAATTTCTGGACGTTCTGGACGCCCTGGGTCTTGTCGTAGACCGTGAGCCTGCCCGCTTCCCACACGGCCGTCGTCGCATAGAGCTCCATCGGATTGTGATGCTCGGTGGGAAGCAGGTAGTCCGCCTCGTGGCGTATGGTTGCGCCGGCAAGCGCCGCGGCAGCATCGCCGCGCGGCTCGTGCGGCTTCTGCGCCTCGGTCGCGCTTTCGCGCTCGGCTTTCAGATTGGTTGCGAACGGCTCCTCCTGATAGGCGACATCAAGCAGCGTTGCGGCGAATTTGGCGGTTTCCCAGTCCTCGGCTACGACCAGCGCGATCGGCTGGTCGTTGAATTTGATGCTGTCGTCATACAGCGGCCGGAACGGCGATCCTTTCTCCGGCGCCACCTCGTCCTTCCAGGCCTCGTCCTTGTCGGCGAGTGGTGGCCGGTGCTCGTGTGTGAGCACGTCGACCACGCCCTTCACCTTCAGTACCTCACTGGCATCGAGGCGGGCAATGCGTCCGCGCGGGATGGTGGCCGTCGCGACAAAGCCGTGCAGAAGCCCTTCGGCTGAAAATTCGCCGGCATATTTGGCCGCCCCTGTGACCTTGGCCCGGCCGTCGACGCGGGATGTTGCCGTTCCAACATAGGCGTTCATCGATGCCTCATGCGATTTTCTTGTGGGCCTGCGATTGCGGTCTGGAGTTTGCGGCCTGCGTGAGCGTGCGCACGACGGCGCGGCGCGCCAGTTCGGGCTTGAAGCCGTTATGGGCGTAAGTCTTGGCTCCCTGCAGCAGGAGATCGGCGGCGCGGACGAAATGTTCTATCGTTGCCGGTTGTCCCCGCAACGCGGCTTCGGCCTCGACGCTGCGCCAGGGCTTGTGGGCTACGCCGCCGAGAGCGAGCCGTGCCTGGCTGATTGCGTTGCCCTCGAATTCGAGCGCGGCAGCCACCGAGACGATGGCGAAGGCGTAGGACAGACGGTCGCGGAGCTTGAGATAGCTGTAGTTGCGGGCAAAGCCGCGCGGCGGCAGCTCGATCGCGGTGATGATCTCGCTGCCCTCGAGATTGGTGTCGATGTGGGGCGTATCGCCGGGGAGCCGATGGAAATCGCTCACGGCCATCGTCCGCTCGCCGGATGGGCCCGCGATGAGGACGAGCGCATTCAGCGCCGCCAGCGCTACGCTCATGTCGGACGGATTGGTCGCGATGCAGGAGGCGCTGGCGCCGAGGATCGCGTGATTGCGATTGAGGCCGTCGATCGCTGAGCAGCCGCTTCCAGGCGTTCGCTTGTTGCAGGGTGTCACCGTGTCGTAGAAATAGGCGCAGCGGGTTCGCTGCATCAGATTGCCGCCGACCGAGGCCATGTTGCGCAATTGTGCCGAAGCACCGGCCAGGAGCGCGCTGGCGAGCAGTGGATAGCGCTGCTCGATCAGCGGATGATAGGCAAGATCGGAGTTCGGGACCAGGGCGCCGATGCGCAAGCCTCCGTCACCCGTTTCCTCGATCTTGCTGAGCGGCAGACGGGAGATATCGATTAGCCGGCAGGGCTTTTCGACGTTCTCCTTCATCAGATCGATCAGGTTGGTGCCGCCTGCGATGAGTTTTGCGCCGGGATGGGCGGTGAGCAGGCGGAGCGCTTCGGCGACGTCGGTCGCCCGCGAATACTGGAAGTTGATCATGGCCGGCTCATGGTCTGCTGGATGGCGGCGACGATGTTGGGATAGGCGCCACAGCGGCAGAGATTGCCGCTCATCAACTCGCGGATCTCGTCGGCATCCCTGGCGCGGCCTTCGGCCAGAAGGCCGGCGGCCGAACAAAGCTGTCCCGGGGTGCAATAGCCACATTGGAATGCGTCGTGGTCGATGAAGGCCTGTTGCAGCGGATGCAGGTTGCCGTCCCTGGACAGCCCTTCCACCGTCGTGATCTCGGCGCCATCTTTCATGACGGCGAGCGTCAGACAGGAATTGATGCGCCGGCCTTCGACCAGCACGGTGCACGCGCCGCATTGCCCGTGATCGCAGCCCTTCTTGGTGCCGGTCAGTCCGAGGTGGTCGCGCAAGGCGTCGAGCAGCGTGGTCCAGGGCAGGATATCAAGCATGCGCTTGACGCCATTGACGACGAGACTGATCGGAATACGGTTGGGAGTCGGGTTCGCGGAATCGGCCATGTCGGTTTCCTCTGCGCGGCAGGCCGAGCCGAGAAGCGAAGAAGCGCCGTCGCTGGCCAATAGCGCCCAACGGGCGACTGTAGGCTTGGTTCCAGCGGCATGTTCGTGGGCGGCAGACGGTGAATCTCGAACAAGGTTGCGTTGGTCACCGCCGCACTGACAGCAATTGGTATGAATGCCCTGAAGCCGATTATGCACTTTCCGGTCCCAATGCTGAGGATGTGGGCCAACAGCATCCGAGAGACGTCAAGCACTGCGGCGTGCTGACGATCGGGACAGGGCTCGGCAACGCGCGCTTCACCAACCGCGGTAACGACAAAGCCTGACCGGAGCGCAGCTTGGCACGCTTCGGCTGATCCTTGAGTACCGAGGTTACTTCTTTTTCTTCGGGACCTTCTTGCCTTTTTTGCGCGCCTTTGAAAGTCCGATCGCGATCGCTTGTTTGCGGCTCTTGACCTTGCCGCCCTTGCCGCCTCGACCGGTCTTTGCCTTGCCCTTCTTGTAACGGCGCATCTCGCTTTTGACGTCGCTGCTCGAGCTCTTCGATGATTTCCGTTTCTTCGCTTTACGCGCCATCGGTTTTTCCTTCGTTGAGTGAGCGAGCCCGCGATCACCACCCGCGGTGGATCGCTGGGGAAAATAGTGCGGTGAAGGATTCGTTCCTCTTCGGAAACCTGATGGCTCGGCAACTCATGGAGGGCCGCTTCCGGGAAGGAACTGCGATCTTCTCGCTCCGTTTTCACAGGGCGAGAAGGCAAGACGCTCATGCGATGGCATCCAAGACGAGATCTGCGGAACGATAGGCGGCTGCGCAGGCAGCGAGACCGACGGTTGGCGGATGAGGACCTGTTCGAAGATTGGATGGCGGCGTCGGGTCATGCCGTGGCATCCAGTACGTGATATCCGCTCCCGCCGACTGCGCCGAAAAGTTCCGTCGCCTGTACGGAATACACCGTTGGCATTTCGCGTGCGCGATCCGCATTCTGCTGAGCAGGGCACGGCTTTGTCGGTGGTTGGAACGCCTGCGCGCTCCCGTCTCCGCACATATGAGGCAACACCGCCATGCCGGAACGCCATCGTTTCAAACAAACCGCATCGTTGGAAGAGCGTCTCGAAGCTGAGGCGGTTCACTCCACGACGAGCCTTCAGTGATTCGTTCCTGGTCCATTCGCTCTCTCCTCGGCTATCCAAGGAGGGGGCAATTCCTCATGGCGCCGAGGGGGGCAGTTTTCCATGGCGCGCGACAGCCTCCCAATTATCGAAAGCAGATTCGCCCAAACCAGGCCACGCGACTGCTGGCGTGCGGCATGCGTAGGAACGAAGGTTGCCCCAGCGGATTGGCTCCAACAACCAAGAGGTAAAAGACATGAAGATTACGAAAATAGCCTTGGCGGCTGCATTCGTCTTCGGCTCGCTCGTTTCAGCATCGGCGCAAGGCGCCGGGGGCGCCGCGGGCGGCGGCGCTGGTGGTGGCGGTAATTCTCCGGCGGCCGCGAGCGGTC
>JAEWFG010000119.1 GCA_023388935.1 Pseudomonadota bacterium
CCGTGTTTGTGAGCTTCGCGGATGGCCTTGTCGTACAGCTCCTGAGCGTTCAGTACGCGGCCCTCAATGCGGGCGATCTCCGCACCCACCAAGGCAGCGCGGTTCTCAAAGGTTTCGGGGTCGACCTCCGCCCACACTTGGAGCTGCCGGTGGTGGTCCAGCACCGAATCGAAATGCGTCGGTCTCTGCTCGGGTGTAGCGTGATCCCAGACCGCCGCATGCGCCAGCGCGCCATAGAGTTGATATTCCGCTGACTCGAACATTGCCGCCGACGTCCAAAGGAGCGGTTCTGCGTGCAGCGAGGCGTCGATCGCCGAGGCAAGGTCTCCGGCGAAAAAGTGCGCCTGCAGCTTTCGCGTCCAGTAATAGAACTCGGCGAGCACCAGGTCGGGGCTATTGGCCAAGCGGTGTTCGGTATCGAGTTCGCTGTATCCCTGGTGATCCAGGCACCCGAACGTCGCAGTCAGCCCGCGCAAGGTTAGGATCAGACCGAGTTGTGCTTCGCAGCGCTCGATGACCAGGCCAAAACCCACCCGCCTAGCGAATGCCAGGCCGTTCTCGCATTCCTTTTGCACCTCCGCGAGTGGATCCCCGGCAGCAAGGCAAACTGTGACGGTCAGCAGCTCGCACTCGGCTGTCAGATACTCGATCGAGAAGATGAGCTGGTGATTACGTTCCCTCGTTTCTTCTGCAAGAAGGGTTCTACCGGCCCTGAGATACGTGAGCGCCGAGTCGTATGCTGTCGAGAGTTTCGCGCGCCGGCCTGCGATCAGATTCAGTTCTGCGACGCGCTCGCGATCCTCGACAGAGGTGATGAGATGGGAGCCCTGGTTGAGTTGATTGACGATCTCAAATATCGCCTCCTCACGTTTTTCCGCGGGCGTGCGCTCGACGAGGAGCAATCCGATGCGCAGGTGAGCCTCGGCACGCAGCTCCGTCGGGATCAGCGAGTAGGCGGCTTCCTGAACGCGGTCGTGCAGGAAGCTGTAGGAATTGTCCGCACGGAAGATGAGGCCCGATCGCACGGCCTCCCGGAGATGGTCGTGCATGTCCTCGACCGAGCCCTGATACCCCATCCGCAGCATGTCGAACTCTGCACTGTTGCCCATGCAGGCGAACTGCTGGAGTACCTTCCGGGTTTCTGGCGGAAGGCGCTTCAACTTCTCGACCATCAGCTCTACAATATTGTCCGTGAAGCCTTTGGCACGAATGCGGAGCAGGTCCCATACCCAACGCCGGGCGCCGTAATCGAATGTCAGCAGGCGATCGTCCGCCAGAGTAGAAATGAACTGGATTGCGAAGAACGGGTTGCCCGTGGTCTTTTCGTGAATCAAGTCTGCCAGTGGGGCGGCGCGCTCAACTTGGCAGTGAAGGGAGTCGACAAGCAGTTTACCTAAATCGTCGCGACTGAGTGGTGTGAGAACGATGTCCTGCACTGCCGCGCCGGCCTGACGGATCGCTTCTAGCTTACGTACCAGCGGGTGGGTGGCATTGACCTCATTGTCCCGATACGCACCAATGAGCAGTAAGTGCTGCAATTCGTTGTGGCTCAGCAGATCTTCGAGGAGGTCGAGTGTGGCGACATCCAGCCATTGCATGTCATCGAGGAAGAGCGCCAGCGGATGTTCAGGTCGCGCAAATACGCTGATGAACCGTCGAAATACGATCTGAAAACGTTTCTGCGCTTCCCGCGGCGGCAATTCGGGCACTGGCGGCTGCTCGCCAATGACATGCCTCAATTCCGGGACGAGATCGACGAGGAGCAGTCCGTATGGACCCAGCGCCTCACGAAGTGCGTCCTGCCATTCGCGCAGGTCTTCCTCGTTCTGGCTGAGGAGCCGCCGGATGAGGCTCTGAAGCGCCTGGGCCAGCGAGGCATGCGGAATGTCGCGCTTGTACTGGTCGGATTTGCCTGACGCAAACAAGCCGCGTGGCGGCACGAGTGGTTTGTGGAGCTCATTGACGACTGCGGATTTGCCGATGCCGGAGTATCCGGAGACCAGCACCAGTTCCGCCCGGCCACCGCCAACGATGCGGTCGAAGGCGGTGAGCAGAGTGTCAACCTCGCGGTCCCTCCCGTACAGCTTCTCGGGGATCATGAGGCGATCCGGGGTGTCGTGAACGCCAGGAGTGAAGTCATCGATCCACCCTTGGGACTCCCATTCGGACAGGCAGCGCCGAAGGTCGCTCTCAACTCCCACTGCTGTCTGATACCTCTCCTCCGCCGTCTTGGAGAGCAACTTCATCGTAATCGCGGAGACCGAGGCCGGCACGTTTCCCACCCGCTCACTGGGTGCGGCTGGTTGTTTCGCGATGTGACAGTGCACCCATTCCATCGGGTCGGAGGCCGTGAATGGAAGACTCCCGGTCAGCATCTCGTAAAATGTCACTCCAAGCGAGTAAAGGTCGCTCCGAGAATCGATCGAACGGTTCATTCGTCCCGTCTGCTCGGGTGCCATATAGGCGAGCGTCCCCGCGGTGAACTCGGGAGGTTCGTAGGAGTGGCGCTCGCGTGGAAGTTGGGACGCAATCCCGAATCCGGTGAGCCACGCGTTGCCGGCGTCGTCGACGAGTACATTCGCAGGCTTGATATCCTTATGTATGAGGCCCTGCTGATGGACTTGACCGAGTGTTCTTGCCAACCCAATGGCCGTGCTAAGGAAGCGCGTCAGGTCGAGCGGTTGCCCCTGGTCACGCTCAAGAATCCGATCCAGCGGCTGACCGCCAGGGTCCGTGAGTAAAAGGATCGTCCGGCCTTCGTGACGAGTGATGGCGAGAGGCTTGGCAGCCCACGCCGGATCGAGTTCGGCAGCAACGAGTATTCGTGCATGAGCCGCCTGATACTCTGAGGCGACGGCTGCTCAAATAGTGCGATCGCTAGGACGGGCGAGGGGTCGTCGTGCTTTCGGACGCGGTAAAGGGTAAAGTCCGCGCTTCCCCGCAGGGGCACCAGCACGTACCCCGAGAGCCCCGGGATAGGTGACATTTTTGTCGCCACGGCATCACCACTTCGGAGTATTCATTTGGACAGGGTGCCAGAAAGATGCTCACTGGAACGAAGTATCAATGGCCGGCCGTAGAGTTGGTTCATCTTTCTAACGAACTGAAACTTTCTGACGAGAACAAGCCAAGCAGGATGGCAACGGCCACTAATGCTCTGGGAGCCGTTATTCTTAGGATCATTGTTGACGGCGGCGGGAGCGCCACGACAAAGATCTTGACACAGACATCATCCTGACCTGCAGGACTCAGCCGCGCCAATCCCTTGGAAAATTCGCCAAAACGAGCGATCGCGCGAACGCGCGCGGCATGGTCACATGCATTCTCCAAGTCGGCGATGGCGGCGCGGCAACAAATAACCCTCGACGTAATGGAAGTAGAGCTGAGCCGTCTTACCGCACCATGATTTGCCCACTATCAGTAGCCTCTCTCAAAGCTCGTAGTCCCAACGGGCAGGGTCGTCCGTAAAATGGAGCCCGTCATCTAAACTAGCTCGTCCAGTTCTGTCGCAGGTGTATCGATAGTGCTATATTTTGCAGGAAAGGCGCACCGTACGGCCGATGCGCGGTGTGAGCCGCGATGGCTTCTGTTCGCATGAACGTTCAATTGTGAAACGGAACTCGCGGATGAAAGAGGGCGTGCTTAGCAGGGGTCCGGCTTCGGAAGACCCGATCGTATTTGTGATCGATGATGATCCGCTCACTCGTGGATCGCTCAGCAGCTTGTTCCGTTCGGTCGGATTGAGTGTCAAAGCGTTGGCTTCCGCAACCGAGCTGCTTGAAAATCCATTACCCGCCGTTCCGAGCTGCCTCGTCTTAGATGTGAGACTTCCCCAGGTTAGCGGTTTCGAGCTGCAAGCGGAACTCGGCCGTTTAGGCATTGAAATACCCATCATTTTCATTACCGGTCATGCTGATGTTCCGATGTCCGTGAAGGCCATGAAGGACGGCGCGGTTGACTTCCTGACCAAACCGCTTCGCGACCAGGAGATACTTGATGCGGTCACCGGGGCGCTCGAGCGAGACCGAAGACGGCGCAGCGACGAGAAATCCAAGTTGGACAGGCGAGCCCGATTTGAATCGTTGACGCCCCGCGAGCGCCAGGTCATGTCGCTGGTGACGGCCGGCCTTATGAATAAGCAAGTCGCGGCGCGGATCGGAATAAGTGAAATGACGGTAAGGATTCACCGTGGCCACGTCACGCGAAAAATGGGCGCCAAATCACTGGCCGACTTGGTCCTGATGGCCGAAAGCCTTGGCGTTCGTGGACGACGTGACGACTGAGTAGCACACACGTAGTATTTGCGACAAACCCATCGCGTGGCATTGTGCGGTTAGGTCACTGGCTATTTGCTGCATCCAAAGTGGGAATAAACGATTGAAAGAAACTCCGCTCATATCGATCGTTGACGACGACGATTTGTCACGGACTGCCGTTGAGTCGCTCGTAAGATCACGCGGATTTACAGTCTTTACATTCGCGTCGGCTGAATCATATTTGCGGTCACCCTTGGTGAAGAAAACTGAGTGCTTAATTGCAGATGTGCAAATGCCGAACGTGGACGGTCTTCAGTTGCAGCAGCATTTGTTGCTATTGGGTTTAGATACGCCGATCATTTTCTTAACGGCGTACCCGGACGATGCCATTGAGGCGCGGGCGTTGAAGGCAGGTGCTGTCGGTTTCCTGCAAAAGGGGCGCGATATCTGGGGAGGACGCTTTTTCGCCTGTTTACAGAAGGCGTTAGCAAATCGAGGAGTTCCTACGTCAAACTCGTAATCACTAGGCGAGTACTCAGTTCGATTTAGACCTCTTGCGTGGAGGTGAAATTTTGACCAACCATGCTCAATCGAAAAGCGATGTGGATGCGTCGACGCTAGTTGGTGCTGCTCCCCTGGATTCAATACCGTGTACGGAGGAATTGCTTAGGCGCCCATCGCGTCCCATTAATCACGAGAAGGAAAATTCGGCACTCTCGGCGCTTGTTCGTGCACTCGCTGACTCCCCGCACACTATACTGCAGACGTTGGCTGACAAGGTCCTCGAGGTCTTGCAAGCTGATTCCGCGGGCCTAAGTCTGCTGACGAAAGATGAAAAGAGGTTTTACTGGGCGGCTATTTCCGGCGAATGGCGGCCTCACATCGGCGGTGGCACCCCGCGCAATTTTGGCCCATGCGGCGATGTGCTCGACCGCAATATTCCTATGCTATTCACTCATTGGGAGCGGCGTTATCCTTATTTGAGCTCAGCGACGCCGCTTGCTACCGAAGGATTGCTTGTTCCTTTTCATATAAAAGGTAGAGCGGTCGGTACGGTTTGGGTGATCTCACACGGAAGTCGCCGAAAGTTTGATGCCGAGGATCTGAGGCTGCTCGAAAGCATGGGTCGTTTCGCGTCTGGCGCGTATCAAACTGTGCAGTCCATTGAGGAGCTCAAAGTCGAAATCGCCGCGCGCGAGAAGGCAGAGGCGGCGGTTCGCGAAATGGCAAGTGGATTGCAGGCTAAGATTCGACGTTTGGTCGACTCCAATATTATTGGTATCTTTATCTGGGCCAGTGACGGTGGGATCATTGATGCCAACGATACCTTTCTCAGTATCGTCGGATACTCCCGCCGGGATCTCGCGTCCGGCAGCCTCAACTGGAAGAAATTGACGGCTGCCGAATGGCGAGCCGCCGACGAGAAGCGTGTCCACGAGCTGGAGGTCACAGGAAACGCCCAGCCGTATGAGAAAGAGTATCTACACAGGAGCGGCGACCGCGTGCCTGTGTTGGTCGGTGCGGCAAAGTTCGAGGGCGCGGCCGACGAAGGCGTTGGGTTCGTGGTTGACCTGACTGATCGCAAAAGGGCGGAAGTGGCTGCTCGTGAGATTGAGCGACGGTATCAAGAGGTGCGTCAGGAGTTGGCGCATGCCAATCGTCTTGCGACAATGGGACAACTGTCGGCCTCAATTGCCCATGAAATCAACCAGCCGATCGGTGCGTCAATCACTTACGCCAATGCCGCTTTGGCCTGGCTGCGCGCCCAACCGCCAGATGTGAAGGAGGTCGGGCAGGCGCTCGACCTTATCGTGGAGAGCGGCCTTCGAACCGCAAAAGTGATTGACCGCATCCGTGCGCTTATCAAGAAGGCCCCGCCCCGAATGGAGAACGTGCAAATCAACGAAGCGATTTTAGAGGTAATAGCACTAGCTCACGGCGAAATTGCCAATAGAGGGGTTTCGGTGGAGACGCAACTTGCGGAGAGGCTGCCGGCTCTCAAGGGAGATCGCGTCCAACTTCAACAAGTGCTTCTTAATCTACTCGTCAACGCCACGGAGGCAATGAGCGGAATGCGCGAGGGCGCTCGAGAATTGCTGATTAGCACAGCAATACATCACTCGGATCACGTGCTCGTCACCGTGCAGGACACGGGTCCCGGCTTGACTCCCGAGGGCCGAGATCGACTTTTCGAAGCCTTTTACACAACCAAACCCAACGGTTTGGGAATGGGACTATCGATCTGCCGCTCAATTGTTGAGGGTCATCAAGGACGGTTGTGGGTAACCGCGAACAAGCCGCAAGGAGCCGTTTTTCAATTCATGTTACCCACACCTCGCACGGCGAGAATGGCAACACCCGAGCTGAGTTTGGACGTGTGCCTTCCAAGTGACGACCGCATATATTGTGGAGCAAACATTTGTGATCAGACCATTGCGCATCTAAAATCTTTGCTCGGAGCGAAAAACGCAAGAATCCCTCCTGCGACCGTGCTCAGAGTGTTGAGTCTATCGCTGCCTCGTCATCTCGGTTTGCCCGAGATGTGGGCGGCGGTGCGCAAATCACACTTCCGGGCCCCTTCTTAGGCGATAGGTTGTCTTGTCTTTGACGGACCGAAATATCGGCTGCCTATTCGACGATCTACGAAGGTTCTCTCCCTTAGCGGTCGGTTCGCCAAGCTCAGCAAACTACTGGCGCTGTCTGTCCTGCCCCGCACCCTGCCGGCGTCAAGTGATGTGCCGCGGTAAGGACGACCCCTACTTAAACGAAGCGAAAACGAGCTATCGTTTTAGTTTAGAAAGACAGAAGAAAACGAGATAGAATTCCGCAAGCCCAGGTCCTACGAACATGTGGCAATGAAAAGGAGGTTGGAAATGGCAACGAGCGCAACAAGCACGATGATTTTGGATAGCGACTTCGACAAAATCGACTTCCGAGGAGAACTCGTCGACGGGCACCTCGTCGCAGAAGGAATTCTCGCAGACCAAGCGGCAATGGATTCTATCCCAGTAGGGATATACGTTCTCGAAAAGGATGCCACCGTCGTTAAGTGCAATAAGGCTGCAATCGCGGGTTGGGGACGCACGCCTTCTCTGGGAACCTCGGAAAAGTTTTGCGGGTCACACCTTCTTCGTTACCCCTCAGGAGAAGTGATGCCGCACGAACTTGCACCACCTTCCGTGGTGATCAACAACGGCGGCACCGTTCGGAACGCTGATGTGATTTGCGAGCAGCCCGACGGTAATCGTCTTCTGGCGCTCGTTAATGTCTTTCCAATTCGCGACAACGAGGACGAAGTGATCGGAGCCGTCAACATTTTCCGTCACAATACGAGCAAGACTGTTCCTGGCTTACTCTCCGAGTCTGCAAGCAGTTCTAACTCCAAGATCGGTGAGGGGGAGCAGTGAGGCTCCGCCTTCGCCGCTTCGGACTGGACTAGCGTCTTGATAGGTCGGTTCTCGGGGTGGGGTACCAGAACCCAATGTTTGGTGATGTCCGCCGCAACCCGGCTGACCGCGTTTGGGGCCCGAAGATTACTACGTGCGCCAACTAGGCCGCGCTATACCTTTGCGCGCGCTATACTTTGCGGTGGAGCTATTTGTGCAATCGAACGAGCGACGCGAACGGGAGCGTGAGATGCGTGCAGCTGGGCGGCTGCCCCCGGGACAGTCGCTGACGCTCAAGTGGCCGGTGCTGCATGTGGGCTCGGTGCCGCTCTTTCGTCCCAGGACGTGGGATTTTCGCGTGTTCGGCCTGGTCGAGGAGCAGCTGCGGCTTTCGTGGGAAGAGCTCTCCAATCTGCCGCAGAGCGAAGTGTTTGCGGACATGCACTGCGTCAACGCCTGGAGCCGGTTCGACAACCATTGGGGAGGATTGCTCGCCACAGAATTGATGAAGCGAGTGAAGTTGCGACCAGAGGCGCGGCATGTGATCGTCCATGGCGAGAACAACTACACGGCAAATCTGCCAATTTCGGATTTTCTGCGCCCTACGACGATTTTCGCCCTTCGACATGACGGCGAACCCCTTACGGCTGAGCATGGCTACCCACTGCGCCTCGTGGTGCCAAACCTCTATGCGTATAAGAGCGTGAAGTGGGTGCGCGGGATCGAGTTGTTGGATCGCGAATCGCCAGGCTTATGGGAATTTAACGGATATCACATTTACGGCGACCCGTTCAAAGAGCAACGATCTTCGAGCTGAAGGGTCACGAACCACAAGTCTCCTGGCTGGGCGCCGGCAGCTGATTGAGCGGTCATGACGGATTTTCATCCGATTTGGCGCGCTGCAGAGCCGATTCGACGCATCCGAGCAGAACCTTCTCGTCGATGGGTTTGGTGAGGTAGCCAACGGCGCCCTGACCCAGAGCCCGAGCTCGCGCGCTGTCATCGGGGTAAGCGGTAATCAGAATTGTTGGTATGTCATAGCCAGATCCCACCAAGCGGCTATGCAACTCGGTCCCAGTCATGCGCGGCATGTGGACATCGACGATCAAACAGGAGGTACGGCGGAAGTTGGGAGAGGCCAAAAAATCCACTGCAGACGGGAAGGCCTCAATCGTGAAACCCATTGCCTCCATGAGATCCGCTAACGCCGCGCGAGATTGCTCATCATCATCGACGATCGAAATTTGAATCTCGCTAGACATATCCCCACCTTGATTGCTGGGGATGCGGTCCGCCGCATCTCGCGTTCCGTGTCCATCTCAAGAAGGGCGCTGCGCGGTTATGTCGCACCGTAACGACAAGGGTCTGAACTGGCGATTATACGGTGGACGGGCGATGCCATACTTCGGAATCATCGATGCTATACTTTGGAATAGCTGATGCAGAACTTCTGAATAGTTCAACCCGGTTTGGGCCACGTTTCGAACGCGTGCGCTGATGCCAGGTGGTTGCGCTTGACGCGGCAGCAGGGCCTTCCGGCAACGATTAAAAGCATGAGTTGGTTTGCGCAAGCAACAACCGTCTTCGCTGATGGATCCACTTGCCATCACGAAGCGATTAGGACCGCGGCGACTTTATGCCGAGCGTCTCCGCTATTTTGACAAGCTCGGCTAGAGATTGCGCACCCATCTTCTGCATTACGTGGCCGCGGTGCGCCTTCACAGTGATCTCAGCGACCTTCAGCTGGAAAGCGATCTGCTTGTTCTTTAAGCCAGTGGTTACGAGAGCCAGCACTTCTCGCTCGCGCGGGCTCAAACGGTCGAGACGTGAGTTCAGGTCCGTGAGCCGCTGCTCGGCCTTCCGCCGCGTCCGATCGCGCTCCAGCGCGATCGTCACTGCGTCAAGCATATCCTGATCGCGGAACGGCTTGGTCAGGAAATCCACAGCGCCCGCTTTCATCGCCTTGACCGACATCGGAATGTCGCCGTGGCCGGTCATGAAAATGATGGGAATGGAAGCGTTCCCTTTCGACAGCTCGGTTTGGAAATCGAGACCGCTCACCCCCGGTAATCTGACGTCAAGTACGAGGCAACCCACCACGTCGGGTAACACTTCGCTTTCGAGCAGCTCCGCGGCCGACCCAAACAACTTGACCTTGAAGCCGACCGAGTTGAACAGATCTCCGAGTGAGTCGCGGAAGGCCTTGTCATCGTCAACGACGACGATAGTTGGCTCCTCGGCTACCGCACGCTTTTGAATAGAATGCTGCGCCACGAGATACACTTCCGATACGCGACAATTTAGTGCAAAAATATCACTTTCACGAAGGCCGTTCAACATATGACACCGCGCGAGTTCCAGCGTGGAACGCCATGGTTCGTGACGGCGAGAAATTCGCCAGCTTGATGGTCCTCAGCACCCCTGCTGTAAGCCGGCCGATGAAATGTCAGCTCATCCCGTTCACGCTCCATTAGCAGCGACAGATTTGCGGAACGCCCCTAGGATCGCTCTATGGCCTTTGGGCGGAGCCGTTCCCCTTGCGCCGCTTCAGCTTTCGGTCGCGTTGCCGAACTCGCGGCGGGCTTTCGGCTTTCTGTTCGCTAAGAGCCTTGCGGCTCGCGGAGCCAAGATGCAAAATCAGTCTTAGCCGGTCGCCGGTGAGCTATGGGAGCACGGAGTAGGCCAGATCTCCGATTCGCCGTGTGTTAACAGGTTCGGCGGTTTAATGACCGAAATGATCTGATTACGTGCGATACCGTGCTCACCGCTACGGTCGCGAGGGCGGATTCCCCCGGGGCCGTCACTCGTAGATGATGTCTTCTTCAGGCTCGTGAGCTGCTTTCCTAGCGCGCACCGAAAGCCCGATCGTCCTCATCGCAATGTGAGGCCGAGATGCCTCCACCTTCCGAATAGCAAAAGTTGGTCGCCACGTCGCAGGTCATTCATATGTCATGAGAGGAGCCACGCTTCGGCGGTAATCCGTGGGGGCAATTCCCGTCGCCTTTCGGAACGCAGTGGCGAACGCGTTAGGACTGCTGAAGCCTACCGCCCGACCGATTTCCGTCATCGAGCCTGCTCGGTTTGCCAGCAGTAACTTGGCGTACTCAACACGACGGTTGGTCTGGTATCGATGTGGCGGCATTCCGAGCGATCGCTTGAATACCCGGCAGAAATGATACGGGCTCAGACGAGCGAGCTGCGCCAGCGTGCCAATCGGTATCCGCTCATTAAGATGTTCCTGGATATAGGCGGTGACGAGTCGTTGCTGCCACGGTGCAAGGCCACCTTGGAGTTGAGGTTGAACGCTCGGCATCCCGCAAGTGAAACGCGCGACTTCATGTATGAGCAGAGTACCGAGACTCCCGAAGTAGATCGGGTCTCCCGCGGAGCTCTCGACGAACGACTTCAGCTTGAGCGCGGTGTGCCATAGCGTTTCGTCTTCGAATAGAAGGCGTGGAGCGTCCGGTAGGTCGGTGATCCCACGCTTAGAAAGTGCCTTCAGCTTCTCAGGTTCGAAGTAGAAGTACATGAGCCGCATCTGCGACCCCTGTGGCTCGTGCCAATCGTGAAATTCGCGGCCAGCCGGCACGAATGTCAGCTTCCGCTCAAGGTTCCGGAGCGCTGATCGCGGCAAACCTTCCACAAATGTCTCTCCGTCGCGGCGCTCCCCCTTCTCATACACCACGAGCATATGCATTGGAGCCCGATAATGATGTTGGATTTTGCCTCGGCTGGTGGATCGCACAGATTCGGCGGCCATGCCGTGCCCTGTTACGGTGAGGCGTACCACAGCCTCGGAAGGAGAGATTTCAACGACGGGAAGGATCGCGTTCGCCGCGACGTCACCATCCCATTGGGGAGCCGGATCGAAAGTGGAGCAGTCATGGTCGCCTCCAATGATCGGGGATCGAGTTATCGGAGGCGACACTTGCGGTCCCGAAAATTGAGGCAGATCTTCAGGGCCATGCCGCGAATCGCGTGGCTTCGATAAATTCTCGCGTAAAGGGACTTGCCGGAGCTCGGCTCGCAGCTTGGAGGGCAAAAGTAGTGGGCGGGCTTCTGCCATCGCTTCTCCCGTTCGCTTGAATTGGAGTCGTGCTGTCAACTGATCGTCATGAGCTAGACGCATGGGGGTCGAACTCCGGGTTCCTATGCAGGATTTCGTTCATCCATTCCGTTGTCTCGATCGTGGTGCCCGTGCTGGGGCTAGTAGGGTCCCGCGTCGGGGCAAGCGGCAGCTTCCATCGCCCGAAAGCTGCTACAAGCGATGCGTGGTGAGCCTACCCTGCGACACGCAAGTCCTCAATTGCACTCGCATTTGCGCGTCTGACAGGAAGGGCGAAACGGGGTTAGACTTTGGCAGAGCAGGGCTGCGACTTTTGGATGTCCTGGTTTCGACTTAGTTGGCGCGGGACGTCACTTCGCCGATTCTAATTTCTGAAACGTCGCGCGCGCGGACCCAATTTGATGCGGTCTCCCTCAACGTCGCGTGCATGCTACAACGCGCCTGACAGGCCGGAAGGCTGGTTCTGCCAGTCCCGCCCGCGTCCGCACAGAAAGGCGTCGCAGCGGAAGCGCCGGGCAGTGACCACGAGCTGAACAATTCGTCCCGACAGCGACGGACCAGTCAGATGGCGGCGGTGATGGTTGTGCACCCACCGATGAACCGTGTCGCCCGACGGACGCTGACCGAAACCTCTGCAAGGGCGGACCGTGATAATGGCTCGATCAGCATCTTGTTGAGCACTTTCGACAACAAATCCACTCAGCACCAGACTAGAGCGGTTAAACGATTGTTGTGTGGCGTTGGGTCTCTCCGAAAATGCACTACGCGAATTCAAGCTGCATCAAAGTTGAGTTAGAGCCCAATATTGCCCCCAAAGCTGGGGTCGGCGTCCAAAGTTTGAATGCCGATTGACGCCCGCGTTGGGCATCGTCGAAGCGACGGCTGGAGTGGCCCAACAGGGCGGTGTGCGTGTTCTTCTCTGGTGAAGAGCCGGAATCCTCGCGCGGTCCGCAATGCGAATTGTCCGTGATCGATTAGATCGCGCGCATGCGCTATCAGCAACAACAGAGGTTCGCCATGATCATGCTGGGGCTTTCGGCTCGGCGACATGCCGCGCATTCTGATCGCTACCACGCCGCTCGTATCAGTTCGTTCCGCTCCATGGTTGGCGTTTTCATGCTGTCGCTCGGTACGCGGGCGCACAGGCGTGGTGACTATGAGAGTCATCGCTCGCGGCGTCCTCTACGGAAGCGGCGCCTAGTGCCTCGTTTTCCCGCGGCACATCCCGATATTTGCGGCCGCCGACTATTCCCAACGATTATTCGTCAACGACTAATATTCCAAAGTTGAATTATCGTTTTCCAGAACGCACCGCCACCATGCAGGAAACATAAGCGGACAGGTGCCGAGAGGGGCGCCGTTGGGAGGAGAACTAGAATGGACGACGAAGTTTCGAAGCGGCGCCCGATTAATACCCCGAGCAAACCCTTCGCGGAGACCTTGAGTGGCTTTCGCATGCTAGACATCCAAACCGACCGGCTGCTTTCATCGTGGCTGCGAGAGGCGGGCGTTCCTGACGGCGCCCTGAAGGCGAACGAACTTGCTCCCGATTTCCTTCTCCCCGAGGTAAATGGAAAGCTCGTTTCATCTTTGCAATTGCGACAAACTGCACCGCTGATCGTCACCTTCGTTTACGGGACTTGGTCCCCATTGTGCGCAGCTGGTCTACGCGCCCTTCACGAGGCCACCCCTAGTATCCGCGCTGCCGGCGCCAGAGCAATTGCCATAACGCCCGAGGCTGGAGACTTGGTACGCAATATCAAACGCGATCGCCGACTGGATCTGGAAATCCTCTCCGACCTAGATCTTGGGGTGAGTCTTTCGTTCGGGCTGGTGTCCGTGGTGCCGGCGGAGATAAAGAGCCGTCTCCTGCGGCGCGGCCTTGATCTCTGCGCTCGCCATGGCTTCTCCTTTTGGATGTTGCCAATGCCGGCCACCTATGTCCTCGACCAACGAGGGATCATCCGTCGAGTGTGTGTCGGGCCGGACTCCATCACGGGAGCGAAGACCGAAACCGTGCTTGCTGCCCTGTCCGAATTGGATGGGCCTAAGCCTCGCCCTTAGAGTCTGACCGGAAATGAGACGAGTGACGGGGGCCCGTGATTTGGATCAAGGAGCCTGCACCTTGTGCGTCATCCTTGCGAACATTGTCCTTGTTCGAGGCAGGGGCGGACGATTGGCGGAATTTGTCCAGCGCAATTGTCCAGTCGCGAACACGAGCAACTTTGATAAAGGCATCGAGCGCCGGCGAATACTGCCTCCCCGCCACGGCCAAAAGCTGCACCTCGCGCCGGATGGGGTCGCCCTCAATTGGAATAGCGGCGAGCGACGGCAGTCTGGGAGCG
>JAEWFG010000146.1 GCA_023388935.1 Pseudomonadota bacterium
TTGCGTCAGTTGCTGCAATCGGCGCGGTTATCGGCGGCCTGACGGGATATTGGACCACCTGGAAGGTGGTTAAGACGGAGATATTTCACGAAGGTCAAAGCTTGCAGCAAAAAGCAGCGTCGCGGCCGGACGTCATCCCACGGCTCTCGCTGATTGTTCTCCCTTTCGCCAATCTGAACAAGGACCCTGAGCAAGACTACTTTGCCGATGGCATTACAACCGACCTGACCACCGATCTCGGACAAATCCCGGGCGCTTTCGTGATCGGGCGCGGCACAGCCTTCACCTACAAGAATAAGCCAGTCGATCTCAAGATGCTCGGCAAGGAGCTGGGGATCAGGTGGGCGGTGCAGGGAGCCGTGCAGCGCACCGGCGAATACATCCGCCTCAATGTTTCGCTATCCGATCTATCGACGGGCAGCGACTTCTGGTCGGATCGGTTTGACGGTGATCGCTCCAATCTTGCCGATCTCCACGATCAGGTCGTGGCAAGGCTTGCGCGCTCGCTCAACGTCGAACTGATGCGAGCCGAGAGCCAACGCGGCAAATCCGAACATTCCGGCAATCCGGACGCCATCGATCTCACGATGCGCGGATGGGCTAAGCGTTTTGAGCAGCCATTAACGCAAGCCACGGTGCGTCAAGCTATAGAGCTGTTCGACAACGCTCTCCGGCTTGATCCGGGTCGATGCGATGATCGGGAAATCGTCGAGCCTCGCTACTATCTTAAAAAGTCAATGGTCCACATCTGACGACGACCAGCGGGTCGCATCCGATTTGATTGACAGAGCCCTCGCCAAGTGGCCATCGAGCGCTTTGGCCCATTCGGTGAAGGGAGACACGCTCGGCTTCGGTCATCCCGAGGCGGCCATAGCCGAATTTGATGCTGCGCTGCAGCTAGATCCCAATTATCCGCCAGCCTATCAGAATAAAGGGGCCGCTCTCACGCTCTTGGGACGGTCGCGGGAGGCGCTTCTCCCGCTTCAGATCGCGCTTCGCCTCAGCCCAAAGGATCCGTCTGCGCCACTGATGCGCTTTTTGTTGTGTCATGCTCATCTGCATCTTCGCGAGTATGCCGAGGCGATTGATGAATGCCGACGGTCGCTCAACCTGAACAATCTGTTCTGGCTGCCCTATGTTGATCTCGTTGTGGCTTACCAGGCGACGGGGCAGCTTGATGAAACGAAACAAGCGCTAGCACAACTGTACCACCTGCGCCCCGACTTCACGGTGCAGCGCTATCAGCAGCTCGTCTTTAAAATGTCTAGCAATCCGCAATTCCGCGACGAAATCGCGGAAATATTTGTCGAAGGGATGAGAAAGGCAGGTGTCCGTGAGCATTGAGCTGTTCGTTCAAATGGGGAGCATTGTCTCGTGTCTGGACTGATGATGGTCTCGGCTGGACCGATGAGGTGACCGAATAGGAATGCTGCCATGCATTAGTTCGGTTATGGCCCTAAGCCGAATAACGCAACAGCCGCTGCCATGTCGGCTGGTGGGCGGGAAACCGGACGCCACAGGATCGTTGGGTTGACTTCCGATTGTGGGCTTTGGGTCGATAGCGGGTGGCGGGGCGTACAGAAAGTGGCAGCGAGTATTTTCGAAGGAGACTGGTCCTCGGTAGCGAGCTGTCCCTAGGTCTGCATTGGGGACCCTGAGCGGACGATGTCTACGTCGGGTTGTTGGGTAAGCCGCATCAAAGCGATGTCTGGGCCTTCGCGGATGTTGGGACGCTAGGAGACCGCGCGCAGGGGAACTCTGCGATGATCGATTTATGCCACTGTTTTGCCCGACGCGTCAAATGATTTTCGGTTTATGCTAAATCCGCGAACTGGCGATCTCGGCTACTTTGCATGGGGTTGTTTTTCAGATTTTGGTGGGAGCCCGCGAGCGGGACGGAGTGCACACAAAAAAGGGCCGCCTCGACGGGCGGCCCTTTGGTCCACTTGAAAGAAGCCCGCTTACTCCGCGGCCTGCTTGCGCGGCGGATCGAGCGCGCCGGAATCGTGGATCTCGGCGACCTGGTGATCGCTGAAGCCTAGCACCTGGCGCAGGACCTCGTCGGTGTGCTCGCCGAGCAGCGGGGAACGCTGCACGTCGCTCGGGGAGTCCGACAGCTTGATCGGGTTGCCGACCGAGATGTACTTGCCGCGGGTCGGATGATCGACTTCGACCACGGTGCCGGTGGCACGCAGCGACTGGTCTTCGGCGATCTCCTTCATCGACAGGATCGGACCGCAGGGGATGTCGTCCTTGTTCAGGATCTCCATCGCCTCGAACTTGGTCTTGGTCATCGTCCACTGTTCGATGCGGGCGAAGATCTCGTTCAGCCGCGGCAGGCGCGCCGCGGGCTTGGCATAGTTCGGATCTGTCTTCCAGGTCGGCTCGCCGATCACGTCGCAGATCTTCTCCCAGACTGGGGCCTGGGTGATGAAGTAGATGTAGGCGTTGGGATCGGTCTCCCAGCCCTTGCACTTCAGGATGCGGCCGGGCTGGCCACCGCCTGAGTCGTTGCCGGCGCGGGGCACGGCATCGCCGAACGGAATGCCTTCGCCGAACTGGCTGTATTCCTTGAGCGGGCCGTGGGCGAGGCGCTGCTGGTCGCGCAGCTTGACGCGGGCGAGGTTGAGCACGCCGTCCTGCATCGCCGCCGTGACGCGCTGGCCCTTGCCCGAATGCGTGCGGTGGTAGAGCGCAGTGACGATGCCGAGCGCGAGATGCAGGCCGGTGCCGCTGTCGCCGATCTGCGCGCCGGTGACGAGCGGAAGGCCGTCGCGGAAGCCGGTGGTGGAGGCGGCGCCGCCGGTGCACTGCGCGACGTTCTCATAGACCTTGCAGTCCTCGTACGGTCCGGGACCAAAGCCCTTGATCGAGGCGACGATCATCTTGGGGTTGATCGCCTGGATCTTCTCCCAGGGAAAGCCCATGCGGTCGAGCACGCCGGGGCCGAAGTTTTCGACCAGCACGTCGCACTTCTTGATCAGCTCGGTGAGGACTTCCTTGCCCTTGGGGTTCTTGGTGTCGAGCGTGATCGAACGCTTGTTGTGGTTCAGCATGGTGAAATACAGGCTGTCCACGTTCGGGATGTCCTGCAGCTGGCCGCGGGTGATGTCGCCGACACCCGGCCGCTCCACCTTGATCACGTCGGCGCCAAACCATGCGAGCAGCTGCGTGCAGGTCGGTCCGGACTGGACGTGGGTGAAGTCGAGAATGCGAACGCCCGTGAGCGCTTTGGTCATCGTGTTGCTCCGTACTCTGTCTGCCCCCGCTAACCGCAGGAGGAATGGGTTAAGGGGAAGTGCTTACTTCTTCTTCTGCAAGACGCTCTGCGGATTGAGGTTGCCGATGCGGCCGCTCTCCGAGCCCGCGGCCGGATCGATCACCGCGTTGATGAGCGTCGGCTTGCGTGAAGCCATCGCCTCGTTGACGGCGCGCTTGAGCTCGTCGGGCGAGGTGGCATTCACGCCGACGCCGCCGAAGGCTTCCATCATCTTGTCATAGCGCGCGCCCTTGACGAACGTCGTGGTCGCCGGATCGGAATTGGCGTTGTTGACGTCGGTGCCGCGATAGATGCCGTCATTGTTGAAGATGACGACGCAGATCGGAAGGTTGTAGCGGCAGATGGTCTCGACCTCCATGCCGGAGAAACCGAAGGCCGAGTCGCCTTCCACCGCCAGCACGGGGTTGCCGGTCTCGAGCGCAGCCGCGATCGCCTGGCCCATGCCGATGCCCATCACGCCCCAGGTGCCGACGTCGAGACGCTTGCGGGGCCTGTACATGTCGATGACGCCGCGGGCGAGGTCGAGCGTGTTGGCGCCCTCGTTGACGAGGATAGCCTCGGGATGCTCCTTGATGACGTTCTTCAGAACGCCGAGCGCGCCGTGATAATCCATCGGCGACTTGTTGTTCATCAGCTTCGGCGCCATCTTGGCGACGTTCTCTTCGCGCTTGGACACAATGGCCTTGGTCCATTCAGCGGGCGGGGCGGTCCAGCCCGAAGCCATCGCCTGGTTGAAGGCCGAGACGACCGAGCCGATGTCGCCGACGACGGGCGCAACGATCTCGACGTTGGAGTCCATTTCCCTCGGCTCGATGTCGACCTGGATGAACTTCTTGGGCGCTTCGCCCCAGCTCTTGCCTTTGCCGTGCGAGAGCAGCCAGTTGAGCCGCGCGCCGATCAGCAGCACGACGTCGGACTCTTTCAGCACGGTCGAGCGGGCCGCGCCGGCGCATTGCGGATGCGTGTCGGGGAGGAGGCCCTTGGCCATGCTCATCGGCAGGAAGGGGGCGCCGCTCTTCTCGACGAAATTCTTGATCTCCTCATCGGCCTGCGCGTAGGCCGCGCCCTTGCCGAGAATGATGAGCGGACGCTTTGCCGCCTTGAGCACGTCGAGCGCGCGCTTGACCGAAGCGGGCGAGGGAATCTGTGCGGGAGCAGCGTCGATCACCTTGACCAGCGATTTCTGGCCGGCATCGGCGTTCATCACCTGGCCGAACAGCTTTGCCGGCAGGTCGAGATAGACGCCGCCCGGGCGGCCCGAGACCGCGGCGCGGATGGCGCGGGCGAAACCGATGCCGATGTCCTGAGCGTGCAGCACGCGATAGGCAGCCTTGCACAGTGGCTTCGCAATCGCGAGCTGGTCCATTTCCTCGTAGTCGCCCTGCTGGAGGTCGACGATCTCACGCTCGGAGGAGCCGGAGACCAGGATCATCGGGTAGCAGTTCGTGGTGGCGTGGGCGAGGGCAGTGAGACCGTTGAGGAAGCCGGGCGCGGAGACGGTGAGGCAGACACCGGGCTTTTTGCTGAGGAAGCCGGCGATGCCCGCGGCGTAACCGGCGTTCTGCTCGTGACGGAACGAGATCATGCGAATACCGGCGGCTTGCGCCATGCGGCCCAAATCCGTGATCGGGATGCCCGGCAAATTATAGATGGTGTTGATGCCGTTCAGCTTGAGCGCGTCGATGACGAGATGAAAACCATCCGTCAATTCCTGCTCGGTGCCCGGTGCTTCGGACTTGGTCGCGGTATTCAGCATGGGCCTTGTCTCCCTGGTCTCAAGGTGCCGTTTTGGGCTTTTGGGGGCGAGTGGTTCGCCCTTCTGGTGAACGTTGCTAGGTGAAGAGTTCCTGGCCATGCGCTTCGACGTAAGCGGCAAGGCCAAGCGTGTGGTCGCGCGCGCGCTTCTCGGCGAGCTCGGTGTCGCGCGCCTCGAGTGCTTCGATCATCCCGAGATGCTCGGGCAGGGACGTCGCGGTGCGATCCTTCCGTCCGATGGTCAGTTGGCGGTAGCCACGCACGTGCAGCAGCAGATCGTTGGTGAGATCAACCAGCACGGGCGATTCCGACAGCGAGATCAGCGCCTGGTGGAAAGCGATGTTGGCGCGCGAATATTCCTCGACGTGATCCTCGGGCAGGCGGTCCTTGCCGAAATCCTTGAAGAAGTCGCGCAGCGCCGTGATGTCCTTCTTGCGTGCGGTGGTGGTGATGAGGCGTGCCGCCATGCTTTCCAGCGCTGCCCAGGCGCGGATCATGTCGACGATTTCGTTCTTGGTCCGGCGCACCACCATGATGCCGCGGCGCGGAACCGTCTTCACGAAACCGTCCTGCTCGAGCATCGCGATCGCTTCGCGGATCGGGGTCCGGCTGACACCCAGGCGCTCGGACAGTGCGCGCTCGTCGAGCATGACCGGCTCGGGCGTCGAGTAGATGTCCATCTTGAGGATGGCTTCCTTCAAGGCGTCATACGCCTTGTTCTTGAAGCTACTCTCCGGGGCAATACGAACGATTGCGATATCTGCCTCGGTCATGTTCGGCAACGCCTTGGTTGGTTTCCGCAGTGACACGACGAATCTCCTCCAGTGAGAGTCGTCTTTTACAGGATTATTAACCGGAAAGTTTTTGGCATACCACATGCCAGAATGTCAAGCTGCCTATTTTTTGCGGCGTTCCAAGCGGTGCAGTAGCTTGACAAGTTGGCTTCTGGCATACCAAATGCCATCGCCGGCTATTTTTGATCCAAACCGGCGAAATAGTCCTGGCTTTAAGCCACTCCGTTCCGCGGCGTGGAACGGAGCGCGGCGAATGGCAAGCATCACGGGCAGCCGCAACATGCGCGCGCTTTGAAAAGAACGAACTGAGGTCAAGGGAGAAGCCACATGTCCAATTCCAAAGATGCCGTCCGCAAGGTGCTTGACCAGGTCAAGGCGGACAATCGCACCAGCCTGACGGCGCCGGAAGGCAAGCTGGTCTGCGACGCCTACGGCATTCCGGTGCCGAAGGAGGGCGTGGCGAAGTCGGCGGGCGAAGCCGGCAAGATGGCGTCCTCGATGGGCTTCCCAGTGGTGATGAAGATCGTCTCGCCGGACATTCTCCACAAGACCGAAGCCGGCGGCGTCATCGTCGGCGTCAAGACGGCTCAGGATGCCGAAAAGGCCTACGAGACCATTCTCGGCAATGCCAAGAAGTACAAGGCCGATGCCAAGATCGAGGGCATCCAGGTCCAGCAGATGCTGGCCGGCGGCACCGAAGTCATCGTCGGCTCGATCACCGACGGCTCGTTCGGCAAGCTCGTCGCTTTCGGCCTCGGCGGCGTGCTGGTCGAAGTGTTGAAGGACATCACCTTCCGCCTCGCACCAGCGACCAAGGAAGACGCGCTCTCGATGCTCGACGGCATCCAGGCGCATGAGATTTTGAAGGGCGTTCGCGGCGGCGAACCGGTGAACCGTGCGGCGCTCGCCGACGTCATCGTCAAGGTCTCGCAGCTCGT
Source organism: Pseudomonadota bacterium (assembly GCA_023388935.1). Taxonomy (GTDB): domain Bacteria; phylum Pseudomonadota; class Alphaproteobacteria; order Rhizobiales; family Xanthobacteraceae; genus Bradyrhizobium. Next base: position 6,768 of record JAEWFG010000146.1, read on the forward strand.
CACCGATTTCCCCGAGATTGTCGAGCTCGACCTCAATCCGGTATTCGCGACGCCGAAGGATGCGACCGCAGCCGACGTCCGCATCGTCGTCGACTTCGCCTACAAGCCCCGGCCGAAGCCGCGCCCGACCGAAGAGATCGTTGCGGCCATGAACCGCATCATGAAGCCCAAGGCGGTCGCCGTGGTCGGCGCCTCCGCCGAAGACGGCAAGATCGGCAACTCCGTGATGAAGAACCTCATCAACGGCGGCTACAAGGGCGATATCTACCCGATCCATCCCAAGGCAGCCGAGATCCTCGGCTACAAGGCCTACAAGAGCGTCAAGGACGTGCCGGGTGTGATCGACGTCGCGGTGTTTGCGATCCCCGCGAAGTTCGTGGCCGCGGCACTGACCGAATGCGGTGAGAAGAAAATTCCGGGCGCGGTCCTGATCCCGTCCGGATTCGCGGAAGCCGGCGCGCCGGAGTTGCAGGCCGAGATCGTCGAGGTCGGCAAGAAGTACGACATTCGCCTGATGGGACCGAACATCTACGGCTTCTACTATACGCCCGCCAATCTCTGCGCGACCTTCTGCA
>JAEWFG010000167.1 GCA_023388935.1 Pseudomonadota bacterium
AAAATGCTATCGCAAAACCGCATGCCCGGTCCCTTTCTGAGTCTCGACAACCAGAAAGTACCTGCTTCACGCCGGTTAAACCGGGCATGCTCCGCGACATAGTGAATCATTCCCCGGACAGCCCTGCCGCAAGCGGGAGAGGGAGCGCACTGCCGTTGCGGCAACGCTGAAGCCTGATGCGGCCTCAGCGCTTGCGCTCGGGCCCGCAGACCACGCCCTTCTCGACCATCGCGTCGATCTCGGCCTTCGAATACCCGAACTCACCCAGCACCTCCTGGGAGTGCTGACTGAATTTCGGCGGCAGGCGGCGCAGGCTCGGCTTGCTGCGATCGAGCCGGATCGGTGAGGCCACGCCCTTGTACCAGTCCTTCTCGATGACATCGCCGCGGTAAATCGTGTGCGGGTTCGTCAACGCCTGGTCGATCTTCTGCACGGGGCCTGCGGGCAGGCCTGCGGCGAGCAGGCGATTGCAGAGCGGCTCGGCCTCGTGCTGGCTGAACACGGCGGCGAGCTCGGCGCGCAGCGCCTCGCGATTGGCGATGCGGTCCTTGTTGCGGGCAAAGCGCGGATCAGTGCCGAGTTCCGGCTTGCCGATCTCCTTGGCGAGCTTGCGGAAGGTGCCGTCATTGCCGACGCCGATGAAGATGTTGTCGGTCTTGGTCGGAAAGATCGCGTAAGGAACGAGATTGGGATGCTCGTTGCCGGTCAGACCCGGCGGCTTGCCATGCATGAAATAGTTCGCAGTGTGCGGATGCATGATGGCAAGGCCGGTCTCGTACAGCGTGGTCTCGAGGAATTGGCCCCGGCCCGAGCGCTGCCGCTCCGACAGCGCCATCAAAATGCCGATCGCCGCATAGAGGCCCGTGGTGATGTCGACCAGCGGCACGCCGATCCGCATCGGTCCGCTCTCGGGAGAGCCGGTCGCCGCGATCATGCCGGTCATCGCCTGGATGATGGCGTCGTAGCCGGGATTGCCGCCGCGCGGGCCGTCGGCGCCGAAGCCGCAGATCCGGCAATGCACGAGGCGCGGGAATTTTTCACGCAGCACCTCATTGCCGATGCCCCACTTCTCCAGCGTGCCCGGTTTGAAATTCTCGATCAGGACGTCGGCCGTCTCCAGCATCTTCAGCAGCACGGTGCGGCCGCCCTCGGAGGCGAGGTCGAGGCCGATCGAGCGCTTGTTGCGGTTGATACCGACGAAATAGGCCGCGTCTTCCTCGTGGAAGGGAGGGCCCCAGTCGCGCACTTCGTCGCCCGCGGGCGGCTCGACCTTGATCACGTCGGCGCCGTGGTCGGCGAGGATCTGGGTGCAGTAGGGGCCGCCGAGCACGCGCGTGAGATCGATGACGCGCAGTCCGCTCATTGCGCCCAGAACGGCTTCAGAACCGCCGACTTCAGAACTCATGCCTTCGCTTCCCCTGTGTCGATGTTTGATCACAGGCCTAGCGAGGTTTGCAAACACCAGCAATGGCTTGTTGCGTGGGGTGTCATGCAGCGCGGGCTGCATTGCCGCGAAATGGCAAATCAAGCGGAAGCGGCCGGCCCGAGGGGGATCCCGGGCCAGCCGATCCACCTGAGGATCAGACGACCTTCAGGCGGACGTCGACATTGCCGCGCGTCGCGTTGGAGTACGGGCACACCTGGTGCGCCTTCTCGACCAGCGCCTCGGCTTCCGCGCGAGCAAGGCCCGGCAGCGAGACCGCGAGATCGATATCGAGACCGAATCCGCCGGCCGCGCGCGGGCCGATGCCGACGGTCGAGGTGACGGAGGCGTCAGCCGGTACCTTCGGGCCGCCCTGCGAGGCCACGAACTTCATCGCGCCGATGAAGCAGGCGGCATAGCCGGCCGCAAACAGCTGCTCGGGATTGTTGCCGGCGCCGCCTCCGCCGCCGAGTTCCTTCGGGGTCGCAAGCTTGACGTCGAACGCGCCGTCGAGGGTCGCAGCATGACCGTCGCGGCCGCCGGTTGCCTTGGCGCTGGTCTTGTAGAGGACGTTCACGGACATTTTCGTCTCCTCAGGTCTTCGGGTGGGGTGCGATCTTTATCGCAAGCAATTAGATTGCGCGCAATTGAAATTTGGGCGCCTCACGTTTAATTGTTCGCAATTGAATGTGGGCCCGGCCGGCCCCAGAATGGAGCAAATCCCGTGAGATTCTCTATGCCTCGGAAATCATCGGCAGCGGACCAGCCGCTTCGCCTCGACAACCAGATCTGCTTCGCGGTCTATTCGGCCGCACATGCCTTCAACCGCGTCTATAAGCCGCTGCTCGATCGGCTCGGTCTGACCTATCCGCAATATCTGGTCATGTTGGTGCTGTGGGAGCGCGACGACGTGCCGGTCAAGGAGATCGGCGAAAAGCTATTCCTCGACTCGGGCACGCTGACGCCGCTGCTCAAGCGCCTCGAGGCCGCCCACCTCGTCAAGCGCACGCGCTCGAGCGAGGACGAACGCCAGGTGCTGATCGCGCTGACGCCGCAGGGCCACGCACTGAAGGACAGGGCGCGTAGCGTGCCACAGTCGATCCTCGCGGCGTCGGACTGCTCGGTGCCGGAACTGGTCGCGATGAAGGACGAGATCGTTGCACTGCGCGACCGGCTCAATGCGGTGATCGGGGGATAGGAGGCTAGAGGCGTTTCTTGGCGAAGGCGCGGCCGGATGCCGACTTCAGGTATTTCTCGAATGCGACGGCCTGCTTCTCGCTACTGAACGCAATGTAAGTCTTGAGACGCCAAGGCCCGTATTTCGAGGTGTGAGGCACCTCGCCAGCATTGTGCTTTGTCAATCTGGCGCGCAGGTCGTCGGTGATCCCGACATAGAAGTGAAGGGAATCGAGGCTCTCAAGGATGTAGACGTACTTCACGGCGCGCTCCCCAGCTGTCGAGGGAGAGCTTACACCCGCTTTCGATCTGCTGAAGCCCGGCTTCGCCCTTCGGGCTACGCCGCGGCAGCCTTCGCTACGATAGGGCTTGCCGAGCCGAAGCTGGCGAAGCCAGCGAAGGCTGGTGGAGCCAGGCGGGATCGAACCGCCGACCTCTTGCATGCCATGCAAGCGCTCTCCCAGCTGAGCTATGGCCCCTTAAGTCTTCCAGTGGGACGATCCCTGAGGATCCGTCCCGGCCGGCGAGTCCTAGGCGACTCGCGCGGTGCACCCTTTTTCACAGATCAGGGCTGATCTCAAGTCTCTTCATCACCTCCGACATCACCAATGATGTCGGTCACGTCCTCATCACCCTCTTCTTCGTCGGCGATGAAGGTCGAATCATCGTCATCGTCGTCGTCCAGGGTCTCGTCGACCTCGATATCGTCCTCCGACTCAGGCACGACCGCCTTGACCTTACCGGTGTTCTCTTCGGCATCGGCCTCCTCGAGCGAGACCAACTCCTCGGACTCGGCCGGCTCCGGCGCGGTGTCCTGGGCCATGCTGCGGGCTTCGGCGCCGCCACGGGTCGCCCGTGCAGGCGCCACCGGGGCAATCGGTACCACTTCGCCGGTATAGGGCGAGATCACCGGACTTTTGTTGAGGTCATAGAATTTCTTGCCCGTGGTCGGGCAAATACGTTTGGTTCCGAGTTCGGACTTGGCCACGGCAGGAATCCTGGGAATGTCTGAAAAGCGGTGCTTCACTTGGCTAGTTGGCGGCCCGCTGTCAATAGCGCATTACGAGAGAAAGACATGCCCGTGACGGGGCGCGGACCATGTGGTACCTGCCCGCCACCCCTTCAAGGGCGCATCCAAGGACAGAATATTGACCCATTCCGACCAACCGAGGCCGCTCCAGTCCCGTGCCTGCGGTCCCCTGACCGGGAAAGCACGGGTGCCCGGGGACAAGTCCATCTCCCATCGCGCCCTCATCCTGGGCGCGCTCGCGGTCGGCGAGACCCGGATTACGGGCCTCTTGGAGAGCGAAGACGTTCTCAACACCGCCAAATCCATGCAGGCGCTGGGTGCTACGGTCGAACGCACCGGGGATTTCGCCTGGAAGGTGCAGGGTGTGGGCGTCGCGGGCTTTGCCCAGCCCAAGGTGCCGCTGGATTTCGGCAACTCCGGCACCGGCTGCCGGCTCGTCATGGGTGCCGTCGCGGGTTGCCCGATCTCGGCGGTGTTCGATGGCGACGCCTCGCTGCGCAGCCGCCCCATGCGCCGGATCTTGGACCCGCTCGAAAAGATGGGTGCGAAGGTCGTTTCCGGCGGCGAGGGTGGTCGTCTGCCCCTGACCGTCCAAGGCGCGCGCGATCCGCTTCCGATCACCTACAGGACCCCGGTCGCCTCGGCCCAGATCAAATCGGCCGTGCTGCTGGCGGGCCTCGCCGCACCGGGCACCACGACCGTCATCGAGACCGAGGCGAGCCGCGACCACACCGAGCTGATGCTGAAGCATTTTGGCGCCGACATCACCTCCACGCAGGAGGGCCAGCACGGCCGCCGCATCACGCTCGTGGGCCAGCCTGAGCTGCATGGCGCCACCATCGTCGTGCCCGCCGATCCTTCCTCGGCGGCATTCCCCATCGTTGCCGCGCTGATCGTCGAGGGCTCCGATATCGTGCTGCCGGACGTCATGACCAATCCCCTGCGCACCGGCCTGTTCACTACGCTGCGCGAAATGGGCGCCTCCCTCGAGGAAAGCGAAGTGCGCGGCGACGCCGGCGAGCCGATGGCGCAGTTGCGCGTGCGCGCCTCGAAGCTGCGCGGCGTCGAGGTCCCGCCGGAGCGCGCGCCCTCGATGATCGACGAATATCTGGTGCTGGCGGTGGCGGCCTCCTTCGCCGAAGGCACGACGATCATGCGCGGCCTGCAGGAGCTGCGCGTCAAGGAATCCGATCGCCTCGAAGCCACTGCCGACATGCTCCGCGTCAACGGCGTCAAGGTCGAGATTTCCGGAGACGATCTGATCGTCGAAGGCCGCGGCCATGTCCCCGGCGGCGGCCTCGTCGCCACCCACATGGACCATCGCATCGCGATGTCCGCGCTGGCGATGGGCTGTGCGTCCGACCAGCCCGTGACCGTAGACGACACCGCCTTCATCGCCACCAGCTTCCCCGATTTCATTCCGATGATGCGTTCGCTGGGAGCTGAGCTTTCATGATCATCGCCATCGACGGGCCCGCGGCCTCGGGCAAGGGGACGCTCGGCAAGCGCCTCGCTCACCATTACGGCTATCGTCATCTCGATACCGGCGTGATCTATCGCGCGGTGGCCTACGCTCTGATGCAGTCCGGTCACGACCTCCGGGACGAAGCGGCTGCGGTAGCGGCCGCCCTGGAGCTTGACCCTGAAAAGTTCGGCAATCCCGTGCTGAAGACCCAGAAAGTCGGCGAGGGGGCCTCGATCGTCTCGGCGATCCCGGGGGTCCGCGAGGTCCTGGTCAATTTCCAGCGGCAATTCGCTGCCGACCCGCCGGGTGCGGTGCTCGATGGCCGGGATATTGGAACCGTGATCTGCCCCGATGCCGACGTTAAGATATTCGTCGTAGCCGACCCCAAGGTCCGCGCCCGTCGCCGTACCATGGAGGCGAAGGCGAGGGGCGAGGCGGCGGACGAGGCTGCCGTGCTGGCCGACATCATCGAGCGGGACGAGCGGGACAAGAATCGGCCGATTGCGCCTTTGAAACCGGCCCCGGATGCTTACTTGCTAGATAACTCCCAACTGGATATAGAAGGCGGCGTCCGGGCCGCCATCGACATTATCGAGGCTGTCCGAGCGGGCCGGCCGCGGGGTTAAGCCGCAGCCGTCATTGGAGGAAGCGCCCGCTCCCGCTCTTTGAGGTCGATGCTCTCGGTCCCCGTTTCGGGGCCGGCGCGATCCAGGTTCCGGACAAAGATTTCCACGTATCGAACGCGCGGGCCTCAGCCGGCCCGCTTCCGCTGTTCCGGCCGCTGGCCGGGGCAACGAGCGGTCGCTCGAAGGTTTTGCGGACCTTCCGACACTGCGTGTGCGATGCGCCCCATGAACCCAACGGCCGGCAAGACATCCGCAACTGGAGAACATATGGCTTCGATTTCCGCTGATACCTACAGCCCGTCGCGCGACGATTTCGCCGCGATGCTCGACGAGTCCTTCGCAGGTGGCAACCTGCAGGAGAGCTCCGTCGTCAAGGGCAAGGTGGTTGCGATTGAAAAGGACATGGCCGTCATCGACGTCGGCCTGAAGACCGAGGGCCGCGTCGCGCTACGCGAATTTTCGGGCCCCGGCCGTGACAGCGAGCTCAAGGTCGGCGACGAGGTGGAAGTGTTCCTCGATCGCATCGAAAACGCGCTCGGCGAAGCCGTGCTGTCGCGCGACAAGGCGCGCCGCGAAGAGAGCTGGGGCAAGCTCGAGAAGGCGTTCCAGAACAACGAGAAGGTCAACGGCGTCATCTTCAACCAGGTCAAGGGCGGCTTCACCGTCGACCTCGACGGTGCCGTTGCATTCCTGCCGCGCTCGCAGGTCGACATCCGTCCGATCCGCGACGTTGCGCCGCTGATGAACAACTCGCAGCCGTTCCAGATCCTCAAGATGGATCGCCGCCGCGGCAACATCGTCGTCTCCCGCCGCACGGTGCTGGAAGAGACCCGCGCCGAGCAGCGTCAGGAGCTGGTGCAGAACCTCGAAGAGGGTCAGGTCATCGACGGCGTGGTCAAGAACATCACCGATTACGGTGCGTTCGTTGATCTCGGCGGCATCGACGGCCTGCTGCACGTCACCGACATCGCATGGCGCCGCGTCAACCATCCGACCGAGGTGCTTTCGATCGGCCAGACCGTGAAGGTCAAGATCATCAAGATCAACCACGAGACGCATCGCATCTCGCTGGGCATGAAGCAGCTGCTGGACGATCCGTGGCAGGGCATCGAAGCCAAGTACCCGCTGGGTGCCCGCTTCTCCGGCCGTGTCACCAACATCACCGATTACGGTGCGTTCGTCGAGCTCGAGCCGGGCATCGAAGGCCTGATCCACGTCTCCGAGATGTCGTGGACCAAGAAGAACATGCACCCCGGCAAGATCGTTTCGACCTCGCAGGAAGTCGAAGTGCAGGTGCTGGAAGTCGATTCCGTCAAGCGCCGCATCTCGCTCGGCCTCAAGCAGACCATGCGCAACCCCTGGGAGGTCTTCGTTGAAGGTCACCCGACCGGTTCGACGGTCGAGGGCGAGGTCAAGAACAAGACCGAGTTCGGTCTGTTCCTGGGTCTCGAGGGCGACGTCGACGGCATGGTCCATCTCTCCGACCTCGACTGGAAGCTTCCGGGCGAGCAGGTGATCGACAACTACAAGAAGGGCGACATGGTGAAGGCCGTGGTGCTCGATGTGGACGTCGAGAAGGAGCGTATCTCGCTCGGCATCAAGCAGCTCGAAGGCGACCCCTTCGCCGAGCCGGGCGATGTCAAGAAGGGCGCGGTCGTGACCTGCGAAGTGCTCGAAGTGAAGGAAAGCGGCATCGAGGTGAAGATCACCGGTACCGACTTCTCGACCTTCATCAAGCGCTCGGAGCTCGCCCGTGACCGCAACGACCAGCGCGCCGAACGCTTTGCCGTCGGCGAGAAGGTCGATGCCCGCGTGATCCAGTTCGACAAGAAGGCCCGCAAGGTCCAGGTGTCGATCAAGGCGCTCGAAGTCGCCGAAGAGAAGGAAGCCATCGCGCAGTACGGCTCCTCCGATTCGGGTGCGACGCTCGGCGACATCCTCGGCACCGCGCTCAAGAACCGCGGCGAGAACAAGTAAGCGAAACGCCTGTTTCGCGCGCATCGAAGCCCCGGCGAAAGCCGGGGCTTTTTTGTTGCTGCGTTTGTAGCCCGGATGGAGCGGGAGCGAAATCCGGGGCGTCGCCGCAATCGGAGGACACCCCGGATTACGCTTGCGCTCCATCGGGGCTACGCGGCCGCCAGCCTTGTTTTCTTCAAATTGCGCCGCAATTGATGTATCCAGATAAGCCATTGGTCATGCTGCAACGGCACAACGCACCTGGCCTTTCATTTGGAGAGATTTCGATGTCGCTCGATTCGGACATCATCGTCGATCGCCGCAGAATCCGTCGCAAGCTGACGTTCTGGCGCGTCTTGGCGGCGCTGATCGCGATCGCGGCAATCGCCGGCTTCGCGCTGATCGCGACGCCCGGCGCGCGGGGCACCTTCGCATCCGCCGGCTCGATCGCGCGCGTGCAGATCGACGGCCTGATCCGCAGCGACTCCGACCGCACGCAGGCGCTGGAGCGGCTGGAGAATTCGCAGGCCGCCGCCGTCATCGTTCACATCAACTCGCCGGGCGGCACCACCACCGGCTCCGAGCAGCTCTACGATTCGCTTGTCAGGCTGAAGGCGAAGAAGCCGCTCGTGGTCGTGGTCGAGGGCCTCGCCGCCTCCGGCGGCTACATCACCGCGATTGCCAGCGACCACATCATCGCCCAGCAGAGCTCGCTGGTCGGCTCGATCGGCGTGCTGTTCCAGTATCCCAACGTTGCCGAGCTCCTGAAGACCATCGGCGTCAAGGTCGAGGAGGTGAAGTCGTCACCGCTGAAGGCCGCGCCCAACGGCTTTGAGCCGACCAGCCCCGAGGCACGCGCGGCGCTCGATGCGCTGGTGAAGGACTCCTACGCCTGGTTCAAGGGATTGGTGAAGGAGCGGCGTGGCATGGATGACACGCAGCTGGAAAAAGTCGCTGATGGACGCGTCTTCACCGGGCGCCAGGCGATCGATCTCAAGCTGATCGACCAGCTCGGCGACGAGAAGACCGCGGTGACCTGGCTGGTCGAGCAGAAGGGCGTCAAAAAGGGCCTCACCGTGCGCGATTACAAGCTCCACCCGCGGTTTGGCGATCTGTCGTTCCTCAAGACGGCTGCCTCCGTGACGCTGGAAGCGCTGGGTTTAGGCTCGATTGCGCATCAGATTGGCCAAACTGGCGTCGTACAGGCCGTCGATCGGTTCGGAATGGATGGAATGCTGGCCTTGTGGCAGCCAGCTGCGTCAAACTGACCGGAACCGGGCGAGCTTTCGGGCCGTTTCCCGTCCGACGGGTGCTCGGGCAGCCCGCTTTTTCGGCATTTGTCACGTATTTTCACGACGCTCAACCTTGATTTAGCGTCTTGACAGATCACGGTATTTTCACGGAAATGGTCATCCGCACGCTCCCGGGTCCTATCTCTCGATGATCAAATCCGAACTTGTTCAGCGTATCGCCGAGCACAACCCGCATCTGTACCAGCGGGATGTCGAGAACATTGTGAATGCGATTCTCGAAGAGATCGTAGCGGCCCTCGCGCGCGGTGATCGCGTCGAGTTGCGCGGCTTCGGTGCCTTCTCGGTCAAGCATCGCCCTGCACGCGCAGGGCGCAATCCGCGCACCGGCGCCCATGTCCCCGTCGACCAGAAGAGCGTTCCGTTCTTCAAGACCGGCAAGGAAATGCGCGAGCGGCTGAATCGCGACCATCCGGATCCCGGCGCGCCAGATTGAGGCTGTCGTCCGGCCTTAACCGAGCGGCCGCATGATGCGGCTGCAAGCTTGATTCGAGGCGAGCGATCGCGATGCGAAAGTTCCTGACCGCGCTGATCGTGATTCCGCTGGGCCTGATCCTGGCGGACTTCGCCGTCGCCAACCGGCATTTCGTCACGATCTCCTTCGATCCCTTCGTTTCGGACGACCCGTCATTGTCGACCACGTTGCCGTTGTTCGTGGTCCTGATCCTAGTGGCTGCCCTCGGGGTCGTCGTGGGCGGCACCGCTGTCTGGTTGGGCCAGCGGCACTGGCGGCGCGCGGCACGGCGGAATGATGCGGATGCACGGGCTGCCCGGATCGAACTGGCCAATCTGCGGGCCCAAATGGCCGCAGCGAAGCCTGGTTCCCAGCGCCTCCCCATCCCCTCCGGGGTGGGCCTTTACGGGCCCGTCGGGCGAGACAAGCAGCGCGCGACGTTGTAGAAGCGGCCGCAACCGAAAACCCCGTTTTCCGGCCGCGAGCCGTGCGGCCCGACCTGCTTTGAGACTATGACCCTGCTCGTCAAAATCTGTGGCCTGTCCACGCGCGAGACGCTCGAAACAGCGCTCGACGCGGGCGCCGACATGGTGGGATTCGTGTTCTTTCCACCGTCGCCCCGGCATCTGTCTCTGGAACTCGGGCGCGATCTCGGCCGGCAGGTGAAGCGGCGCGCACTCAAGGTCGCGCTCACGGTCGATGCCGATGATGCCACGCTCGACAACATCATGGATGCGCTGTCGCCGGATATTCTTCAGCTCCATGGCAAGGAAAGCGTCGCGCGGCTGCGCGACATCAAGCAGAAGTTCGGCCGCCCGGTGATGAAGGCGATACCGGTTGCAACCAACGCCGATCTCGCCGTTCTGCCCGGCTATGCCGCAGTCGCCGACCGCGTCCTGTTCGACGCGCGTGCGCCGAAGGACGCGACGCGGCCCGGCGGCCTAGGGGCACCCTTCGACTGGCACCTGCTTGAAAACCTCGACCTGAACATCCCCTACATGGTCTCCGGCGGGCTTCACGCCGAAAATGTCGCGGAAGCCCTCCGGGTCACCCGCGCCGGCGGCGTCGATGTGTCCTCCGGTGTCGAGAGCGCCCCCGGCGTGAAGGATCCGGAGTTGATCAAGGCCTTCATTCGCGCCGCGCGCGCTAGTCAAGAGTTGAGCGTCCGATGAACATCGCCAAACCCAATTCCTATCGCAGCGGCCCCGACGAGCGCGGCCATTTCGGCATCTTCGGCGGACGGTTCGTCGCCGAAACCCTGATGCCGCTGATCCTCGATCTGGAGAAGGCTTACACCGCGGCCAAGGCTGATCTGGCGTTCCAGACCGAGATGAACGGCTATCTCAAGAACTATGTCGGCCGGCCATCGCCGCTCTATTTCGCCGAGCGCCTAACCGAGCACCTCGGCGGCGCCAAGATCTATCTGAAACGCGAGGAGCTCAACCACACCGGTTCGCACAAGGTGAACAACGTGCTCGGCCAGATCATGCTGGCGCGACGCATGGGCAAGAAGCGCATCATCGCCGAGACCGGCGCGGGCCAGCACGGTGTTGCCACCGCCACGCTCTGCGTGCGCTTCGGTCTCGAATGCGTGGTCTATATGGGCGCCGTCGATGTCGAGCGGCAGCAGCCTAACGTCATCCGCATGGAGATGCTGGGTGCCAAGGTGATGCCGGTGCAGTCCGGCACGCGCACGCTGAAGGACGCCATGAACGAGGCGCTGCGCGATTGGGTCACCAACGTGCACAACACCTTCTATTGCATCGGCACGGTCGCCGGTCCGCATCCCTACCCGACGCTGGTGCGCGACTTCCAATCGGTCATCGGCAACGAGACCAAGGTGCAGATGCAGGAGGTCGAAGGTCGACTGCCGGATTCGCTGGTTGCCTGCATCGGCGGCGGCTCCAACGCGATGGGCCTGTTCCATCCCTTCCTCGACGATCCCACGGTCGAGATTTTTGGCGTCGAAGCCGCGGGCCACGGGCTGACGCAGCTGCACGCGGCCTCGATCGCGGGCGGACGTCCCGGCGTGCTCCACGGCAACCGCACCTATCTTTTGATGGACGCGGACGGCCAGATCCAGGACGCGCATTCGATCTCGGCCGGCCTCGACTATCCCGGCATCGGCCCCGAACACTCCTGGCTGCACGAGATCGGCCGCGTCAATTATCTCTCCGCGACCGATGACGAGGCGCTCGCCGCGTTCCAGCTGCTCTCCAAGCTCGAAGGCATCATTCCAGCGCTCGAGCCCGCCCATGCCATCGCCAAGGTGATGGAGCTCGCGCCGAAGCGGCCCAGGGATCACCTGATGGTCGTCAATCTCTCCGGCCGCGGCGACAAGGACGTGCCGCAGGTCGGCGATATCCTGAGGGGCAAGACCAAGTGAGGCGAGTGTCGCACTCTCTTCACCTCTCCCCGTTGGGGAGAGGTCGGCTGCGAAGCAGCCGGGTGAGGGGTCTCTCCGCTCATTCGAACCTCAATGAGGTTTCGATGAGCTCGAGGACGCCCTCGATGTTTTCTTACACGTCCGTGTTCGAGACACGAAGGACGAGGAATCCGCAGGCCTCAAGGACTTCGGTCCTGGCCTTATCGCGTTCGATCTCGATCGGGCTGGAATGCGTGACGCCGTCAACTTCAACGATGAGTTTTCCGTCCAGCGTCACGAAATCGACGACGTACCGGTCAACCGGGTGCTGTCGGCGAAACTTCCAGCGAGCAAGCTGCCTGTTGCGCAGTGCCTGCCAAAGCTTCGCTTCGGCGCTCGTCTGCGACTCGCGGAGCCTTCGCGCTCTGGACTTGAACCTCTCCATCCCCCTCACCCGGCTGCTTCGCAGCCGACCTCTCCCCGGAGGGGAGAGGTATAGCACAGCGACAGCCGAACCATGACTACGCGTATCGACACCCGTTTTGCCGAGCTGAAGAAAGCGGGCCGCTCGGCCTTCGTCACCTTCGTGATGGCCGGCGATCCCGATCCGGCGACGTCGCTGGAGCTCATCAAGGCGTTGCCGAAGGCAGGCGCTGACGTGATCGAGCTCGGCATGCCCTTCACCGATCCGATGGCCGACGGTCCGTCGATCCAGGCTGCCGGGCTTCGCGCGCTCAAGGCTGGCATGACGCTCAAGAAAACGCTCGAGCTCGTGCGCGGCTTCCGCAAGGACGACGACGCGACGCCGATCGTGCTGATGGGCTACTACAATCCGATCTACATCTACGGCGTCGACAAATTCCTGGCCGATGCCAAGACCGCCGGCGTCGATGGCCTGATCATCGTCGACCTGCCGCCGGAAGAGGATGATGAGCTCTGCCTGCCCGCGATGAAGGCCGGGCTCAACTTCATTCGCCTGGCGACGCCGACGACCGACGACAAGCGCTTGCCGGCCGTTCTCGCCAACACCTCGGGCTTCGTCTACTACGTCGCCATCACCGGCATCACCGGTGCGGCGGCTGCGGACGCCACAGCCGTGAGCGAGGCGGTTGCCCGCATCAAGCGTCACACCAAGCTGCCGGTCTGCGTCGGCTTCGGCATCCGCACGCCGGAGAACGCCCGCGCCATTGCGTCCCACGCCAACGGTGCGGTGGTCGGCACTGCGCTGGTCGATGCCCTCAAGAACAGCCTCGATGTGGAAGGGCGAGCCACCGGCAAGACCGTTAACGCCGTCGCGGAATTGACGGCGGCCCTGGCCCAGGGCGTCAGGGGCGCGCAACAGGCGGCGGAATAGGTCATATTCCGCTTCCAAGGCGAACGACACGGCGGCTTGCCGGGCAGAGGCACGGCCGCCATATATCCCTTCAGGCGATCCCGAAGCGGGTTCGCACATCGGAGCAAACCATGAACTGGCTTACCAATGTGGTCCGGCCGAAGATCCGCAACATGCTGCGGCGGGAGACGCCGGAGAATCTTTGGATCAAGTGCCCGGATTCAGGGCAGCTCGTGTTCTACAAGGACGTCGAGGCCAACCAGTTCGTCATTCCCGGCTCGAACTATCACATGCGCATGGGCGCGGTGGCGCGTCTGAAGTCGATCTTCGACAACGAGACCTGGTTCGACGTCGCGCTGCCCGAGGTCACGCCCGACCCGCTCAAGTTCCGTGATGAGAAGAGGTACGCCGACCGCATCAAGGATGCGCGCGCGCGGACCAATCTGAACGACGCGATCAAGGTCGGCTACGGCAAGCTCGAAGGCGCGGCCGTCGTCGTCGCCGTGCAGGATTTCGACTTCATGGGCGGCTCGCTCGGCATGGCGGCGGGTGAAGCCATCGTGCGCGGGCTCGAGCTCGCGGTCGAGAAGAAGTCACCCTTCATCGTGTTCGCCGCGAGCGGCGGCGCGCGCATGCAGGAGGGCATCTTGTCGCTGATGCAGATGCCGCGCACCACGGTTGCGGTGCAGATGCTGCGCGAGGCCAAGCAGCCCTACATCGTCGTGCTCACCAATCCGACCACCGGTGGCGTCACCGCATCCTACGCGATGCTGGGCGACGTGCAGATCGCCGAGCCGGGCGCGCTGATCGGTTTCGCCGGCGCGCGCGTGATCGAGCAGACCATTCGCGAAAAACTCCCCGAAGGGTTCCAGCGCGCCGAGTATCTGAAGGAGCACGGCATGGTCGATATGGTCGTGCATCGTCACGATTTGCGCCCGACGCTGGCGCGGCTCTGCCGCCTCCTGACCAGGTCGCCGGCGCTGGAGGGCGCATCGAAGCCGGCGCAGCCCGTTACAAGCCCGGCGCAGATCATATCGGCGCCCGAGACGGCGCCGGCTGCGCCCCACGCGTGAACGCTACTTCTGACAGCGCAAAGCCGCCGCTCGGTGAATTGATCGCCCGGCTGTCGGCTCTGCATCAGAAGCGCATCGATCTCGGACTCGAGCGGATGCACCGCCTGCTCGAACGGCTCGGCCATCCCGAACGCAGGCTGCCGCCGGTGATCCATATCGCCGGCACCAACGGCAAGGGCTCGACACTCGCTTATCTGCGCGCGACGCTCGAAGCCGCGGGCCTGCAGGTGCACGCTTATACCTCGCCTTATCTGGTTCGCATCAACGAATGTTTCCGGCTCGGCCGTGTCGGCGGCGGTGTGCTTGTCGGCGACGACGCGTTGCGCGCCGCTCTGGAAGAGGTCGAGCGCGTCAATGCCGGCGAGGCTGCGACCGTTTTCGAGCTGAAGACCGCCGCCGCGTTTCTTTTGTTCGCGCAGAACCCGGCCGATGTGGTGCTGCTCGAAGTCGGCCTCGGCGGCCGGCTCGATTCGACCAATGTGATCGATACACCGGCGGCCTGCGTGATCACGCCGATCAGCATGGACCACATGGACTTCCTCGGGGACACCTTGACGTCGATCGCCGGCGAAAAGGCGGCGATCATCAAGCGCGGCGTGCCCGTGGTTTGCGCCGAGCAGATGCCGGAGGCGATGACCGTGATCGAGGCGCAGGCCAGGCGCATGCGCGCGCCGCTGTTTGCCGCAGGCGAGAGCTGGCACGTCAATGTCGAGCACGGGCGTCTGGTCTATTCCGACGAGCGCGGCCTGATGGATCTCACGGCGCCGCGCCTGTTCGGCCGCCATCAGTTCGACAATGCCGGCCTTGCGATCGCGACCCTTCGCGCAATCCCGAGTTTTAAGATCAATCAGGCGGCGTTCGAGGCCGGCATCGTCGGTGCCGAATGGCCGGCGCGGATGCAGCGCATCACCTCGGGCGAGCTGCTCTCCTGGGGACCACGGGGGTCGGAAATCTGGCTCGATGGCGGGCACAATGCCGAAGGCGGGCGCGTCGCGGCGGCCGCACTCGGCGATCTCGAGGAGCGGGTGTCGCGGCCGCTGGTGGTGATCGCAGGCATGATGGCCAACAAGGATGCGGAAGGCTTTCTTGCGAACTTCGCGGGCCTCACCCGCCACATCATCGCGGTGCCGATTCCCGACACCGAGAACGCGATGCCGGTTGACCGGCTTGCGGACGCGGCGCGCAGCCTCGGCATGCGCGTCGAGCCCGCGCCCGGCATCGAGGCCGCGCTGCGCGCGTTGTCGCGGCTCGCCTATGAAGTGCCGCCGCGCATCTTGATCACGGGCTCGCTCTATCTCGCCGGCCACGTGCTCGCCATCAACGGCACGCCTCCTTCATAGACGGTCTCGTGTCCCGGACGCGGTGCAGCGTGCAACGCTGCTCTGCAGAGTCGGGACCCAGAAAGCCGCCACGTGGGCCCCGGACGCAGCGCACCGTTTCACGCTGCGCTGCGTCCGGGGCACGAGAGCCGGCGACGAGATGGATCAATCAAACAAAACGGCCGGCATGACGCCGGCCGTTACACAACTCTTCACTCGCGATGCAAATCAAACCGCGGAGGTGATCCACTGCTGGAGCTTGGCCTTCGGCGCCGCGCCGACCTGGCGGGAGGCCATCTCGCCGCCCTTGAAGATCATCAGGGTCGGGATCGACATCACGCCGTACTTCGACGCGGTCTTCGGGCTCTCGTCGACGTTGAGCTTGACGATCTTGACCTTGTCGCCCATTGCGCCGGCGATCTCGTCGAGGGCGGGTGCGATCATGCGGCAGGGGCCGCACCACTCGGCCCAGAAATCGACGACCACGGGGCCGTTCGCCTTGAGCACTTCGGCTTCGAAATCGGCGTCGGAAACCTTGCTAACGGCCATTGGAGTACCTCACTCGGTTGAAAGAATCGGCGCGACGTGGAATCGCGCCCGGGATCATGGCGTCAACCTATGAACGGCTCCTTGCCGGGTCAAGGATGCTCGCGCCGACATCAAGGGATGCCAGCGCCGCGTCCAGCGCGGGGGCTGAAATCTCCATATATTCAAGGGCCTCGGTCCAGAGCAGGACGGCGCGGATCGGCTTGTCGGGATAAAGCCTCGATAGCACCGCCCGGTACAGCGCAAGCTGCCGGACATAGGCCGCGGGCGCCTCGGCCGCGTTCTTCGGCGCGACCTGATTTGTCTTGAAATCGACGATCAGGACTTCATCCGGACGAACCACGAGCCGGTCGATCTGCCCGGATACCAGCGCCGGGGTGCGGCCCGGCCGCTCCAGCTTGCCGACGATGGCGACCTCCGCCCGGCTGCCGGCGGCAAAGACGGGCGCGAATCGCGGCTCGGCGATCAAGGCGAGCACCTTGTCGGCCAGAGCGGTGCGGTCGGCTTCCGTCCAGTCCGAGGCGTTGCGCGCCATGAAGCCGAGCGCGGCCTCGCGCCGGCGCTCGATGGTGATGTCAGGAAGCGATTGCAGCAGCCGGTGCCCCAGCGTACCGCGTTGCAGTGCGAGCGCACGCGATTGGATCGATTCGCCGGTCCGCACCGCGCGGCCTTCCTCGGCAGACTGGCCGGAAGGGCGGACGGGATCGTCGTCCATGGTTTCGCGCGGACCCGGCGCCCGCAACCAGTCAGGCAATTTGATCGTCTGGTCCACCGACGTCGCGGGCGTGCCCAGCGCCGCGACATCCTCCGGCCGGGCGAATCGAGTCACTTTGCCGAGCGGCGTCTCGACCGTCTCCTTCTCCAGGTCCGAGCCGGTGAGCCCGGTGTCGATCAAATCGTACCAGCTCAGCTTGCGGACCGTCTTCATGTTGCCGGGCATGCAGCCGCCGACGATCAGGCGGTCGGCCGCGCGCGTCATCGCGACATAGAGCAGGCGGCGATATTCGTCCTCGGTCTCCTCTAGCATCGCCTTGCGCGCCTCGACGACCGGCTTTGGATCGTCGGCCTTGCGGCCAGCCCAGACCACGACCTCGCCGCCATTGCCGCGCGGCACGTGGATCAGGCGCAGCCGCTGCGAATCCGAAGGAGACGACGTCGTGTCGACCATGAACACGACCGAGGCCTCCAGCCCCTTTGCGCCGTGCACCGTCATCACCCGCACCTCGTCGCGCGAGATTTCCATGTCGCGCTTCACCTCGGTGTCGGCTGAGTGCAGCCATGCCATGAAGCCTTGAAGCGACGCCGGCGCCTTCCGCTCATAATTGAGCGCGAGCTCCAAAAATTCGTCGAGTGCGTCATTGGCCTCGTGGCCTAGCCTGCGCAGGATGCGTGCGCGGCCTCCGTCGCCCCCGAGCAGCCAGGCGTAGAAAGCGAATGGCGTCTCCTCGCGCGCGCGCGTCTCGCAGGCCTCCAGGCGCCGTACTGCCGTGGCGAACTTCTCGCCTTCAGCTGCATGCTCGCCAAGCGCGCGGCGCAGCGATCCCTTGCGACCCCAGGCAAGCTGGAACAGGTCGTCGTCATCGAGCCCGAACAGCGGGCTCTTTAGCGCGACTGCAAGTGCCAGATCGTCCTGCGGCAGCAGCAGCGCGTCGGCGAGGTTCATCAAATCGATGATCGCGATGTGTTCGGTCAGTTTCAGCCGGTCGGCACCGGCGACCGGCACATTGGCGTGTTTCAGCGCCTGGATCACGGCGTCGAACGCATTGCCGCGCCGGCGCACCAGGATCAGCATGTCGCCATAGCGCAGGGGACGCCGCTCGCCTTCGTGCCCGGACAGCGTGCCGCTCTCGACCAGTCGCTTGATCTCGGCCTGGATGCGGCCCGCGAGCTTGACCTCGGGACTGGTGACGGCGACGCCGTCGAACGGTGCACGCCAGCCCTCGATGTCCTGCCGATCGTCGGCTTCGGCGAGGTCCCACAGCTCGATCACGCTGGGACCAGCATCGGCGAGCGCATTGTGCAGGGGATGGCCGATCTCGACCGAATGGATGCTCTTGTAGATCGCCGGCTCGCGGAACACGTGGTCGACCGAGTGCAGGATCGTGGCGCCCGAGCGGAACGAATAGGTGAAGGCTACAGGATCGAATTTCAGTCCGGCCGCGGTGAACTTGCGATGCAGCTCGCGCCGTCGAGCGTCGAATTCGTGTGGGGCCGCGCCCTGGAACGAGAAGATCGACTGCTTCTCGTCGCCGACGGCGAAGATCGTGCGGTTGAGCCCTTCGCGTGCGCCTTCGCCCGCGGTGAACTCGGAGATGATGTGCGCGACGATGTCCCATTGCCGCGGGCTGGTGTCCTGCGCCTCGTCGATCAGAACGTGATCGACGCCGCGGTCGAGCTTGTAATGCACCCAGCCCGAAGAGACGCGGTCGAGCATCGCCAGCGTCTTGTCGATCAAATCGTCGTAGTCGAGCAGCCCGCGCTCCTGCTTCTCGCGGCGATAGTTCGCAGCGGCAGCGGTCGCGATATGCAGGAGCGCCGCGGTGCGGTCGCGTACGGTCACTGCACGGCGCTTCTCGATCAATCCGGCAAGGCGCTGTGCCTCGTTTTCGAACAGGCGCGCGACCGAGGGATTCTGCTCGCCGAACTTTTTGGTCAGCACCGCCTTGCGCGGCTGTTTTTCGTCGGTGAGGAAGACGCTGAGATAGGCATCGACCTGGTCGCTGCCGGAAAACACCTTTGCGGCGCGCAGGCGCTCCGCCTGATCGTTGTCCGACTTGCTGCCGTCCTCCAGCGCAAAGGCGATGTCATCCCAGCGCGATCGCGGCAGGAATGGACCATCGAGGATCTCGTTCTCGACGTCCTCGATCCGGTCGCTCGCATCCACGCCCAGTACCGTTGCCATCTGCGCGGCTGCGGCTTCGGCGTTGCCGGCCTCGTCGGTCCAGGCCATGAAATGGTCGCGGCTCAAGCAAGCTTCCCGCACGACTTCCTTGAAGGTGACGTCGGCGGCGTTCGCCATCGCGGTCAGCAGCGCGCGGCCGGTGACGCTTTCAGGGTCGCGCGCAGCGTCCAGCAGCACCTTCAGATTGGCGCGCTCCATCATGTCGGTCTGGTCGCGCTCGTCGATAACGGCGAAGCGCGCCGGCACGTTGGCCTCGAACGGAAATTGCTGAAGCAGGCGCGTGCACAGCGCGTGGATGGTCTGCACCTTCAACCCGCCCGGCGTCTCCAGCGCGCGGGCGAACAGCTTTCGCGCCTCGCGGCGCAGTTTTGCGTTGGGATGAGGGATGCCAACGGCGCGGATCGCTGCATCGAGCGCGGTGTCGTCCAGCGTGACCCAATGACCGAGCGTGGTGAACACGCGTTCGGCCATGTTGGCGGCGGCGGCCTTGGTGAAGGTGATGCAGAGGATCTTTTCCGGCGGCACGCCCGACAACAGCAGGCGGATCACGCGCTGCACCAGCACATGCGTCTTGCCCGAGCCGGCATTGGCCGACACGAAGGCCGAAGCGGTCGGATCGGACGCGCGCGCCTGCCTGGCGCGCACCTCGTCAGGGATGGGACGCGGCGCCTTCACCATTCTTCGATCCCCAATCCGCCCGCTGCCGACCATTCCTTGATCCGGGCGAGATCGTCATAGGCGCCGTAGCGGTTCGTCCACATCGGCAGGTTCAGCGAGGTATAGGGCTGATTCTCGTCGTCGAAGGCGCGGATCAACGCCTCCAGCTTGGCTCTGGCCTCGGCGGCAGCCGTGTCAGGCGGTTGCGCCTGATCGCTTTGCTTGATCTTGAGCTCGAGGATGCGCTCCTCGCCCGGAGGATTGTTGCCGCTGAGGCGTACATAGACGAGCTGGCTCACGGACGCGCCGGCGTCGATGCCGGGGAAGCCGCCCTCGCGCAGGATCGCGGCTTCCAGCGTGAGCTGCGGCGACAGGCCCATGCGGACCTGCTTGCCGGTCGGCGGCTGGCCGGTTTTGTAGTCGAGGATGGCGTAGCCACCGCCCTGGCGCCGCTCGATGCGGTCGGCCCGCGCGGAGAGGCGGAAGCTGCGCTCATTGTCGAGCGTGATCGAGATCTCGCCCCGGGTCTCCGCGGTAATCGCCTCGATCGCGTCGCGGCGGACGGTCTCCCATTCGCCAAACCAGCGCGCGATGCGCTGGAAGCGCGGCCACCATAGCGCCCGGGCCTCGGGCCGCTCCATCAGCGGCGCAAAGTATTTCTCGCCAATCGCGCGCAGCACGCGGGCGGGGTTGTCGGGCAGATGCGCGGCATAGGTTTCGGTGAACTCGCCGAGCGCATCGTGGATCGCCGAGCCGCGGTCGGCGGCCGACAACGGCATGTCGACGGGATCGAGCGCGTCGAGCCGCAGAATGTGCTTCGCGTAGATCGTGTAGGGATCGCGCAGCCAGTCCTCGATCGCGGTCACGGACATTTTCAGCGGCCGCGTCGCGCGCGGTGGCCGCGGCTCGGGCTGCTTGATTGGCCTGACTTCGTCAGGCTGGTCCAGCGCGCCCGCGAACTGCACATACTTCTCGCCGGCACGCTTTGCGGCCTTCCAATGCGCATCGCCTGCGACCGCTTCGAGCCGGTGCAGGAAGCGCGAGGCCACGGCCGGCGCACCGCCCGCCTTGGCGGAATGGGTGAGGATCACCTCGTTGCTGCCGAGCAGTTGCGCGAAATCGTGGGCGGAGAGGCCGATGCGACGTTCCGGCAGATCGAGGCCAAGCTCGTGCCGCATCGGACGGCTGAGCCACGGATCGATGCGCGGCGCCGGCGGCCAGACGCCCTCGATCAATCCGCCGACGATGATTCGGTCGGCCTGCATCAGGCGTGATTCCAGCGGGCCGTAGATCTGCAGGCGCGCGCCTGGTCTGTCCCGCCGGCGCACCGCGCGGTCACCGAACGCGGTCTGGAAGACGTCGGGATAGTCCGGCAGCGGCACCATCAATCCGCTGGTCGTGCCGCCGCGCAAGAGGTCGTCGAAGGCGCCAGCGAGCGCGAGGCCTTCGCGCTCCTCGAAGGCCAGCGGGATGCCCTGCTCGTCGCGCGACAACTCGATCAGGAGCTCGCGGTGCCGATGCGCCAGCTCGGCGAAGTCATACGGCTTCGATGGCGCAAGGCTCTCGATCGGTGCCAACGCTCTTTGCAAGGCATCGATCAGCGCCTGGATGCGATCGAGATCCTCGGCCTTCAGACGCGCGCGGGGCTCGGCGTGATGCAGCGCGGAGACTTCGCTGCGCCACAGCTTTGCTAGCTCCTCGCGAAAGCGGTTGAATTCGCGCAAGAGGCCTGCCGTGCCTGCCGGCGGGCGCGTGCCGCGCAAGACCGCGAGCTCCAACCCCTCGATCGCCGTCTTCCACGCGCCCGGCGCGCCGCCGAGTCGACATAGCGGATGTTTCAGCATCGCCAGCAGCGTCGGCGGCTCCAATCCCTTGGTTGCCACCTCCGCCGCGAGGCGCGCAAAAACGCCGGCTGAGGTCTCCATCAGCACGTCGCCGCCGGAATCGTCGAAAGCGAGATCCCATCGGGTGAGCGCGGCCATCACCCGCCGGGCCAGTGCGCGATCGGGCGTCACCAGCGCCGCCGATTTGTCGAGTTGCCGCGCCTCGCGCATCGCAATCGCGATTGCGAGCGCTTCCATCTCGGGATTGAGGGCTTCGGCCACCGCGAGATTTGTCATGCCGCCGGCAATCTTCGCGGCGACGTCCGGCTGCTTCAGCCGGTCGTGCCAGATCTCCGTCTTGGCGGACGGCCGCATCGACTCGGATGCGAGGAGATCGCGGCCGCCTTCCGCCGGCGCCTGGAGGATGTCGACATCGCCGCGCTTGATGCCAAAGCGTTGCAGCAGCGCATGCATGGCATATTGTGGATGATTCGACGCCGGATGCTCCACGAATTTGCCGAGCGCATCGCGCACGCCGCCGATGGTCCGCCACGCGTCGTCGTCGAGATCGGTGTCGAGACCCGGCAGCACCACGGCGCCATGCGGCAGCGAGGCGACCGCATGTAGGAATTTTGCGGTGGCCGGCATCGAGCCAGTCGAGCCGGCCGCGA
This sequence comes from Pseudomonadota bacterium, assembly GCA_023388935.1. GTDB lineage: Bacteria > Pseudomonadota > Alphaproteobacteria > Rhizobiales > Xanthobacteraceae > Bradyrhizobium. Next base: position 22,130 of record JAEWFG010000167.1, read on the forward strand.
TCACGGGGCCATGGGGATGCGCGGTCAGCCGCGTGGCTTCCGCCGCGATCAGGAGATCACGCCGCGCCGCCGGCTCGATCCGGTTGATCTCGGCGAGATGATTGGGCCATGCAATGCGCGCGATGCGCAGGAATTCGAGCGAATGCTGCCAGTATCGATCGAGCTGGTCCGGCACGAGACCATCGAGCGCGCTCCAGTCGACACCACGCGTGACCATGTCGTCGATCAGGCGCGCGAGATCGGAAGCCAGTGCAAGCGTCGAGGCGGGGCCGCCGACCACCAGCGGCGCCAGCACCGGGCCCTTGGCCCAGGCGGCGACGAGTTGCGCCAGCGTCAGCCGTCGCTCGAGTTCGCCGAGCCGCGGCGGAATGTCGAGCGGCGTCGCGCCGGAAAATTGTTCGCCCTCATCGGCGAAAGCAAGCTCGTCCTCGTCGATGTCGCCGAGCGCGACGATGCGCGGCAGCACCACCGCATCCGCCTTCATCTCGTCGAGGAAGATCTCGCGCACGACGCGCATGGCGCGCCGGGTCGGCAGATAAAGCGTGGCATCGGCAAGCCGCGCCGGCTCCTTCCGCGCCTCGAACCCTTCGACCAGCCGGCCGTCGAGCAAGGCCGAGACGACCGTGCGCAGAAATGGAACTGAGACTGGAACGCTGAAGACGCGCATCGGCTGCCTGATTCGGGGATCAAGCCAATATAGGCAGACGGACCCGAATGGTCATGGGTGCAGGCGAGGTCTTCCCCACTGTTCGCAAAGCTTCGCAGCTTCGTAGGGTGGGCAAAGGCGCGCTTGCGCCGTGCCCACATGCTTCGCATCCGAGTTTCAGCTTGAGCGGTGGGCACGCTTCCGCTTTGCCCACCCTACTGCGCCGCACCGCGTCCGGGACACGAGCAGCCCTAAGCCACGCTCTCCAGAAACGCCTCTTCCGCCGCGTGTACGGCGTCGGGCGTGCCAACATGCATCCAGACCCCGTCGAGGCGCAGGCCGAACAGCCGCTCCTGCTCGTTGGCGCGGTCGAACATCTTGGTCAGCGAGAACTCGCCCTTGGGCGCGTCGGCGAAGATCGACGGCGACATGATGGCCGCGCCCGCATAGACGAACGGAACGACCTCTTTTTCCTTGCGCTTGCGCAGGGCGCCGTCGGGCATCATGCCGTAATCGCCGCGGCCGCCATAGCCGATGCTGGTCGCAGTCGGCGCCATCAGCATCAGGATGTCCATGCGCTCGGGATCGAAATTTTCGGCAAGGCGCGTCAGGTTGGAGCGGACGCCATCGATCCAGAGCGTGTCGGAGTTGACGTGGAAGAACGGTGCGTTGCCGAGCAGCGGCAGTGCCTTGACCACGCCGCCGCCGGTGCCGAGCACCTGGTCGCGTTCGTCTGAAATGGTCACGCGCGGAAGCTGGCGCGATGCGACGTGATTGATGATCTGGTCCGGCAGGTAGTGCACGTTGACCACCGCCTCGGTCGCGCCGGCCTGGCCGAGCTTGTCGAGCACGTGGTCGAGCAGCGGCTGGCCGGCCACCGGCACCATCGGTTTCGGCATCTTGTCCGTCAATGGACGCATGCGCAGGCCAAACCCTGCGGCGAGCACCATGGCTTTGGTCGGTTTGACGGACATCTTTTGCTTTCTCAGTACTCGCAGCAAGCCTAGCACGGACCTCATTCGGCCGCACCGCATCTCAACCGCCTTAACCAGCCGCCGTGACGGTTGTACGACGAGTGTTGCCGTTACGCCCCAACGGATGTGGAACGCGCCTTTTTCTTCTTGTCGCCGGGCTTGAGGAAATTGACGCCGATCTGGTCGCCATTGAGCCAGGCGAGCTCGCAGCGCCGGTACGCAAGTCCGGTGGACGACAACAGGAGAAAAAATTCCTTCAGATGCAGACCTTCGACCGAGCCTTCGATGGTCAGCTTGGCGCCGATCTCGGAGACGTCCTCCATGGTGCAGTCGCGCCGCCAGGTGCCGTCGATCCCCATCATCTGGGCCGGAATCCCGCGTTCGAAAACAACCCGGCTGTTGCCGCGGTGGTCCGTCTTTACCGCCATCTGCCCTTGCTCCAGCCTCGTAATCATCCGGCTGCCTGAGGGCGATGATACGGATGCGACGGCTAACAGCCGGTAAATCGGCCGCGAATCAGGCTTGGAGGGGTTCTTGGAGAGGTTCTTGGGGCGGCCTTTGGGGCGGCGGGACGTTGGCGAGATACCAGTCGCGCAAAGAGCTAAGCGCAGGATGCGCCAGCGAGCGCTGGAGGTAGGTCCAGATCCGCGGCTGGTGGCGAAGGTAATGCGGCTTACCGTCGCGGCGATTGAGCCGGGCGAAGGTGCCGAGCAGGCGCGTGTTCCGCTGCGCCGACATGATGGCGTAGAGTTCGGCAAAGCCGGCCGGATCGAAGTTCGCTTCGCTGGCGCGGCGCGCCTTGATGTAGCGCGACAGCAGCGTCAGCTCGAGATTTTCGGGCACGTCGATGCGGGCATCCTGCAGCAGCGAAACGACGTCGTAGGATTGCGGCCCGAGCACGGTGTCCTGGAAGTCGATCACGCCGACGCGCGCGATGCCGGAGCGATCAGCGAGCCAGATCAGATTGGGCGAGTGGTAGTCGCGGATGATCCAGGTCTTCGGCGCGGCGAGCGGCTTCTCGAGCAGCTCGCGCCAAATCGCGAAGAACTCCGCGCGCTTCTCATCGCTCAGCGGCGCATTGCGATCGGGCAGATACCATTCCGGCATCAACCCGATTTCGATCAGCAATGCTTCGGTGTCGAACACCGGAATGGCGTAAGTCTGATCTGCCAGCGGCAGCGTCTCCGGCAGCGTCTTGCAATGTAGCGCGGCCAGCACGTCGGTCGCGGCCTCATAGCGCTCGGGGATCGGGTGCGGCGGGTCGCCCTCGATCACGCCTTCGCTGCCGAAGTCCTCGCTGATCAGGAAGCCGTGGTCGAGATCGGAATGGAAGATAGCGGGCGCCGAGATTCCTTGCGCGCGCAGGCCTTCGTCGATGGCGACGAAGGGCTTTACATTTTCGGCGAGATGCACCGCGGCGCTGTAGGATTTTCCATTGTACATCGCAGCGCCGTCAGGCCGCTGCGGAAAGTTCATGAGAATGACGATCTCGTCACCGCGGATCAGCCGCGCATAGGAGCGGGTCGAGGCGTCGCCGTTCATGCGCCGTCGCGTCGCCTCGATATAGCCGGAGGCATCGAGGAATTCCCGCAACGCCTTCAGCCGCTCGACCTGCGCGGCCCCCTTGCCGTAACCGGTGATGTCGGCCGCGCGCGCATTCGATCCCAGCGCCGGCCGGTGCGTCAGCGCAATGTCGATGCGGTCTTCAGGCATCGCCGACGGCGCACGCTCCGGCCATTCGATCAGGACGAGCGTGGCGTCGGGGAGCGGTGATAGCCCGATCTCCTCGAGTTCGCTCTCGTCCTCGACACGATAGAGGTCGGCATGCATCACGGGAAATGGCGGCAGCTCGTAACCCTGCACCAGCGTAAAGGTCGGGCTCGGCACTTCCAGCGCGTCGTCGCCTGCGAGGTAGCGGATCATCGCTCGCGCCGCCGCGGTCTTGCCGGCACCGAGATCGCCGGTAAGCGTGATGACGTCGCCGGGGCCAACCAGCAGCGCGAGGTCGGCCATCAGTTGCGCGGTGGCCGTCTCGTTGTAGAGCGCGACGGAGAATGTGGTTGATGCAGTCATTCGGCAGCGTCGCGATGCGCCGCCTGGTCGGTCGGGAAGTCGCAGATCACGACCGTGCCACGGCCCACGATCGAATCCACCCGCACCTTGCCGCCATGCAGTTCGACGAAGGAGCGCACCAGCGACAGCCCGAGCCCGGCGCCGCGATGACGCGAGCCCTGCGAGCGGCTTTCGAACCAGTTGAACACCTTGTCCTTCATGTCGGCAGGTATTCCAGGCCCGGAATCTGTCACGGTAAAGACCACGCTGCGCTCGGTGCGGCGGGCGCTGATGCCGACGCTGGAATCCTGTGGAGAAAACCCGACGGCGTTGGCGAGGAGGTTATAGAGCACCTGCACCACGCGCTTCTCGTCGCCGATGAAGCTGCCGACATCGGGCGCAATCTCGACCTTGAGGCGGATGCGGTCGGTGGCGAGCCGGTCCTGGATGCCCTCGGCCGCCAGCTCGATGGTCTTGCTGACGTCGACCGGGCCGAGCTCCAGCTTCATCGCGCCGGCGTCGATGGTGGCGAGATCGAGGATGTTGTTGGTGAGCGCGAGCAGCGCGTTGGTCGATTTGGTGACGTAGTCGAGATATTCGGCCTGTTTCGGCGTCAGCGGCCCGGTCGAGGGATCGCTGAGGAAATGCGCGAAGCCGATGATGGTGGTGAGCGGCGAGCGCAGCTCGTAGGAGACGTGGTGGACGAAATCCAC
>JAEWFG010000184.1 GCA_023388935.1 Pseudomonadota bacterium
TCGAGTTCGACGGTCAGAGGCGCGAAGCTCGTCTTGGAGCTGCCGCCGCCGCCGCCGGTCGCCGCGCTGACGAGTGCACTGGCGTCGAAGCTGTAGTCGAGGATGGTGAGCGCACCCTCGTGGTGCACGAGGGTGGAATCGCCGACGATGCCGTCGATCGTCAGATAGTAGGTAAGAGCCATCGGACGCACCCCTGACTCAACCAATAATTATCTCTCGCTCAAGCGTTTTGGCTCGAGTGAACAAATTCGGATTTGGGATCAACCGACCTCGTCACCGCAAATGAAATGGCAACGACGCAATGTTCTTAAAGCGCTGATTAAAACGGCTGCACCGCAGACGATTCCATCTAGGATTTTCTCAGACAACGGCGCATTTTGTCGCGGTTGCTCCGCGGTGGATGATGGCAAGTCTGTCGAAAGATGACTGCGAAGTACTTCACCGACATAACTTAATTCGTACAAAGGCAGTCGATCGAGAGAGAATTGTCGCGGGTCATACGAATTTCCCGAATTTGACTAGCCTGTCGACCCTCAAGGTCGCAAGCTTGAACGGAGTCGACTAACGCCATCGCTGCAACGGCAGAGAAATTCGGGGCACGACCATGGTGCAAATTGCACAAAGCAAGGAACGCAATCCCGGTTCCCGACTCATCTCACGGGGGACATCGATGGGATGAAGAGATGTGCCTCTCCTCAACCAGTTCGCCCGAGAGGCCGCAGCAGCGCTGCTGCGAATGGCCAAAACAACAAAGACCCGCAGGTGGCGTCGGGATTGATTGAGCGTGCAGCCGATCTGAAGGACCGCACCGGCGAACTGCCCCGATCGATATTGAGGCGATTGCCGAAGAACCAAAAAAGGCTCTAACCAAGAACTAAGGCCGCCCTATTGGCGGCCTCATTTTAGCAGTCGAAGTGCTTCCGGGTGTTGGCTAGTCGCGACGCCTCGCCCGCGCCTTGCGGCTTCAGAGCATACGCCGGTCAGCGATCGTTATCAGGCTTGCCGTTGGGGCTGCCGTCATCGCCTCCATTGCCATAGCCGTTGTTGCCACGCGGGCCGTGATGCACCAAGCCGCCGCCGGAATGGGCGACAGCCGTGCTGGTGAGGGACGTGGACAGCAGCGCAGTGAGTGCCGGAGGCGTCACGACGGCAAACCTGCCGCACGTCTTCAGGAATTCCCGCCGATCGTCATTTTGTTCTGTCATTGCACATTCCAATCTTGTTCTGTCATTGCACATTCCAATGTCGCAAGTCGAAACGATTATTATTATCCACCTTCCGATTAAATAAATAAATACTGAGTAAGTTCCACCACGAAACGCACACGCCTGCGAAGTCCGGTTCCAAGTAGCGAAGGCGACCTCCTAGTCGCCCATCGCTTTGACCTTCACTTTGATGCCGGTAAACCAGCGGCGCACGACAACGCCTTTCCCGCGCTTCCAATCAGTAAGACGCGGATCGCGCCAGCGGCGGGCCATCTTGGAGTCGAAGCTCACACCGCGCTCTCCAAGAGCAGCGATCAGGTCCGTACGAAAGTCAGTGCGGTTGCGACGCTCGCGCGACGACATGCCTTTTACATTGGCAGCCCAATGCTCATAGGCTTCGAACGCAACGGCCAGCGGCACGGCGTCCGCTGCGTCGCCTGTAACCGTCAAGCACTCCTTCGCGAATCGCAGCGCCGGGCTCTGCGCTTCGGCAAGCTCTTGCTGTGCCTTCCGCCCGCGCTCGCCGATGGTGAAGCGATTGCCGTTCGCGCGAAGGCGTCGCAGACCTTCCAGCGCCCAATTCGCGATGCCGGGCAGCTCGGCGCGGAGTTTGTTCCCAGGCTCCGTATCCTTCACCTTTGCGAAGGACCGCTCAAACACCAGAACCAATTCGCGATCAGCAAGCGCGCCGGACTCGTCCAGAAATTTGGGGCGCCGGTTGGCGACCAGGATAATCTTCGCTGGAGTCTTCACGGAGGGCATCGATCGACGGCCAGGCCAGCCGGGCTGGGCCGCAGATCCGCTTGCAGGGGCGGGTGAGTCCTGGGCATTGAGCCTGACTCCTTTCCTCAGCTCCACCGACGGCTTTTACCCTCCCCTCAAGACGACGCTTGAGGGGAGCATGCCCAACCTCGCCTATCACCGAGACCGGCCACGACCAGTTCGAAATTTTTGACCGAGCTTCTCAAGGCGGGGAACAGGCGCGAGAGATTTGCATTCAGTTGTGCGGGGATCAGGAATGGAACGGTTGCACGCACGACCATATGTTTAGCCGTGGTTTCGCGACGAAACTGGGGTCCAAAGATGAAAAAGCCCCTCTGTTTGGTTTGCGGTGTGCTTGCTGGGATAACAATCCTGCACTTCACCGCCTTGGCGGGAACCACTACCACGTCAAACTCTACCACCGCTGCCCCTGCTGCCAGTTCCGCTCAGCACAAGCAAAACAGACAACGCCCCGGGAATATTGAGGAAGAGTGCGAAAACGAATGGCGGGCTGATAAGGAAGCGATGATGGGACGCGATATGACCGAAGATCGTTACATCGAACAATGTAGCGTGAGAGACGACGTACCGCCTGTTCCCTCTGAAAGCGCTGCTCCCTCCGCTGCGCCCGACAGCCCCCCTCACCGTTAGAGACCGCTTGTAATCCGTGCAACTGACATACGCGGAGTATAGCGGTACGAGAACAGCAGCCGTAGCGCATGCGATGGCGATCATCGCCGACCGACGGACGCACCCGCAAGTTGCAGAAATCCGCTCTTTGGAACAAGGATCAACTCCGTGCGAGCGCTTCCTCGAATCGAAACTTACGGCACACTTCGCATTATAATACCCGTCACGGGGGGAGCGACTTCTTGAAGCTGAAAAGTGCGACGAGATTTCGTCCCGCAATTTGCCACTGGTGTGCTCATGTTCAAGCATGTCACCGTCGATCGCCGTCGTCGCGCGCTATTGGGCGCTGCAGGAGTGCTTATTCTCCAAGGGATGCTCCAAGCGACGACTGTAGCGGGCCAGACCGCCTCCAGTCCCAAAATGAAAATCGGCGTTGTCGGCGCGGGCCATATCGGCGGCACGGTCGGCGGCCTGTGGACCAAGGCAGGCCATCCGGTCTTCTTCTCGTCGCGTCACCCGGAGGAATTGCAGGACCTCGTTGCGCGCCTTGGCCCCCTTGCGCAGGCCGGTACAGTCGATCAGGCGATTGCGTTTGGCGACGTTGTCTTCATCGCCGTGCCTTACGGCGCACTGCCGCAGATCGGCAGAGATTACGGTAAATCGTTAGCGGGAAAGATCGTACTCGACGCCGACAATGCGGTGGCCAGCCGCGACGGCGCCATCGCCGACGAGGTTGAGCGCAATGGCATCGGAGTTACTTCGCAGAAATATCTGCCCGGGGCGCGGCTGGTGCGCGCCTTCAACACGCTCAACTACATGATCTTTGAGCGCGAAGCGAACCGCCCTCCTCCCAGGCTTGCGGTGCCGATCGCCGGCGATGATCAGGAAGCAGTCCGGGTAGCGGCGGGACTGGTGCGCGATGCCGGCTTTGATCCGGTAGAGGTCGGCAAACTAGCCGATGCAAGCCGCTTCCAGCGCGGCGCGCCGGGATACGGCCAGAATGTGAGCGCGGCCGAGCTCAGGCAGAAGCTGTCGCTGGCACCATGACGGCTGCCACGACAGCTCTCCTGGGCTGGTTGGAGCGCACGGTGCCTGGTACCGCGCGAGAGCGGGGGGCAGCGGTGTGGTCGTTCGCTTATTTCTTCACCCTGCTTGCCGGCTACTATGTGTTGCGCCCGCTGCGCGATCAGATGGGCATCGCCGGCGGCATCAGGAACTTGCCATGGCTGTTCACGGCCACATTTGTCAGTCTGCTCGTCGCTCAGCCGCTGTACGGCGTACTGGTGGCGAGGTTGCCCCGGATCAGGTTCATTCCCATCGTCTACCACTTCTTCGTCGCCAACCTGGCCGTGTTTTGGCTGTTGCTGATTTTCGACGTCGAAAGAGTGATCGTGGCACGCGTGTTCTTCGTCTGGGTCAGCGTGTTCAACTTGTTCGCGGTTGCGGTGTTCTGGTCGTTCATGGCCGATTTGTTTACTTCAGAGCAAGGCAAGCGGCTGTTCGGGTTCATCGGCGCCGGGGGGACCGCTGGCGCGCTGCTCGGTCCTGTTGTCACGATCTGGCTGTCGGCGCCGCTCGGTCCGCTCAACCTGCTGATAGTGGCCGCCGTTTTCCTCGAACTGGCCGTGTTCTGCGTGCATCGAATTGAAAGCGTGGCGGCTGCGCCGACGGAAGTGGACCTTCGTCGGCAGAGCGTTGGCGGCAGCGCGTTTGCAGGATTGTCCGAACTGATCCGATCGCCTTATCTCCTCGGCGTGGCCGCTTGGGTCAGCCTGCTCTCGTTCGGTGCGACGATTACCTATTTCGCGCAGGCCAACATCGTTTCGGCGACGATCCATGGCGCGGCAGCGCAAACGCGGCTGTTTGCAGGCATCGACCTCTCGGTGGGTCTGCTGAGCCTGGCGACACAAGTGTTTGCCACCGCCGCATTCCTCAAGCGCTTCGGCACCGGCATCGCGGCCGCAGCCTTGCCTGCCATTTATGTCGTGGGTTTTGCTGCGCTGGCGATCGCGCCAAGCCTGTCCGTGGTGGTGACACTCCAGGTCGCGCAACGCTGGATGAACTTTGCGATCGCAAATCCGGCACGCCAGGTGTTCTTCACCGTGGTCAGCCGCGAGGAAAAGTACAAGGCCAAAAACCTGATTGACGTGGTGATCTATCGCGGCTCGGACGCGTTGTATGGCTGGGTCTATGACAGCCTGCAGGCGCTGGGATTGAAGCTTGGCGCCATCGCGCTGTGCGTGCTCCCCGTCGTGGCGGGCTGGCTCCTTCTCTCAACCACGCTGGGGCGAACGCAGGAGCGCCTCGCGATGAAAGCAGATGATCAAGGAGAGCCGGGATGGCAATCCAAATGACTCAGCAGATAACACGCCGAGACTTTGTCGCGCTTGCCGGCGGATTTTTGCTATCGACCAACGCTGTTGCCCAGACGGAGACCCCCCTTCTTACCCGTGCAATTCCAGGCAGCGGCGAACGCATTCCCGCCGTCGGCCTTGGCACCGCCTATGTTTTCGATGAGAATAACGAAGCCACGCGCAGCAAGGCCGATGCCGTCGTGCAGGCTCTGATCAAGAATGGCGGCCGACTTATCGACACCGCTTCAACCTACGGCGATGCGGAAAGCGTGCTCGGCGAAGTCACTAAAACGGCTGGCATACGCGAAAAACTCTTCATCGCTACCAAGCTCGAGTCGCCTGATTCACAAGAACTCAAACGATCATTGGCCCGACTGAAAACAGCAAGCGTCGATCTACTGCAGCTCCACAACGTCAGAAACAAGCAGCAATCTCTCCAACGCTTCAACGATTGGAAGAAGCAAGGCATGTGCCGCTATGTCGGCATCACCTCGACATTCCACCGGGACTATCCCGCGGTCGTGGCGGTGCTGGAACGGGAGAAGCCTGATTTCGTCCAGATCGACTATTCACTCGATAACCGCGGGGCTGAGAAGACCATCCTGCCACTGGCCGCCGAAATTGGAGCCGGCGTGCTGACCGCATTGCCTTACGGCAATGGCAGATTATTCCGCGCCGTGCAGGGCAAGGAATTGCCGGACTGGGCACAAGTATTCGCAAACTCCTGGGGACAGTTTTTTCTGAAATATTTGCTCAGTGACCGGCGTGTGACCGCGGTGATCCCCGGGACCGGCGATCCCCGCCACATGGCGGATAATGCCGCCGCGATGCGCGGCCCGCTGCCCGATCTCGATCAACGGCATCGCATGGTCGAGTTCGTCGAAGCACTTTGATGAGGACGTGCGCGTTGGTGCGATTCGCCTTGACGATCAGCTCGAAACAAAAAACGCCGCCTCCGTTTCCGGAAGCGGCGTTTTGTATTCGACATCGCGAGAGGATGATTTCTTGTCCTTGGCAGGCCTGGCAGCGACCTACTCTCCCAGGGCTTAAGCCATAGTACCATTGGCGCTGAAGAGTTTAACGGCCGAGTTCGGGATGGGATCGGGTTGAGGCTCTTCGCTAAAACC
>JAEWFG010000366.1 GCA_023388935.1 Pseudomonadota bacterium
CTTACTCCCCCGATCTCAACCCCATCGAGATGCTCTTCGCCAAGCTCAAGGCTCTCCTGCGCAAGGCCGCCGCACGAACCCGCGACGCACTCTGGGACAAGATCGGTGAGGTGCTCGATGCCTTCTCTGCCGAGGAATGCGCAAACTACTTTCGGCACGCGGGATATGCGTCAACTTAAGTGACGAATGCTCTAGCTAGTCGATCGGCGTAACGAGCTGCAAGAGCGACGACGATCCCATCGACGTCGTCATTGCGAGCCACCGGGTCCGCGCGAAGCGCGGCCCGATGACAGGCTCCGCGAAGCAATCCAGCCTGTTTCCACCGAGAAAGTCTGGATTGCTTCGTCGCTTTGCTCCTCGCAATGACGGAGATGGAATTGCGTAGTGCGGCTAATCCCGCACCCGCATCAACAGCCCCAGTCCCGCGACGAAGAATACCACCAGCACGGCCATGCCGGCCTTCTGGCTCGCCGTGACCGCCGTGATCATGCCGATCATGAGCGGGCCGATGAAGGACGTCACTTTCCCCGTCAGCGCGAACAGCCCGAAATACTGCGCGATGCGATCCTTCGGTGCGAGACGGATCAGGAGCGTGCGTGAGGCGGCCTGGAGCGGACCGCCGGCGGCGCCGATGAGACAGCCCAGCACGAGATAGGCGCGCTCCGCGGCGGCGCCGAACAGTGGGCCGCCTGGCTCGGGCGGCGCGACCTTGATGAAGAAGATCGAATCCCTGTCGACCAGCAGGATCGCGGCGAGCGCCAGCAGCAAAATCAGCATGCTGCCGGCAATGACGCGCTTCGGCCCGAGCAGATCGTCGAGCTTGCCGCCGAGCCATGCGCCGAAGGTACCTGCGATCGCCAGGATGATTCCGAACGTACCGATCTGGATCGTGTGCCAGCCAAAGGTGCCCGCGGCGTAGATGCCGCCGAAGGCAAACAGCGAGACGAGGCCATCGGTGTAGATCATGTTGGCGAGCAGAAACGCCGCGAGCGATTTGCGCTTCGGCAAATCCTTCAGCGATTGCTTCAGCCCGTACAGACCTTCGCGCAACGCCTGGCGGACCGGGCGCCGCGCCGGATAATCCGGCGTGAACAGGAACATCGGCGTCACGAAGATGATGAACCACAGTCCGGTCAACGGTCCGGCGGCGCGGTCGCCCTGATGGCTGGCGGGATCGAGCCCGAACAGGGGTGTGAGACCGAGCAGCGTGCGGCCGGTCTCGGGATTGGCGGCGAGGAAGCCGAGCACGATGATCAGGCTGACGATGCCGCCGATATAGCCGGTGGCCCAGCCGTTGCCGGAGAGCCGGCCGATTCGCTCCGGCGGCACCAGCGTCGGCATCATCGCGTTGTTGAAGACGGTTGCGAATTCCGCGCCGACGCTGGCGAGCGCGACCGCGATGAGCAGCGGCGGAATGATGGCATGGTCGCCGGGCTTGCCGATCCACAGCGTGCAGGACGCAACCACCAGCAGCGCGCCGAAGCCGGCGATCCATGGTTTTCTGCGGCCCGCAGCATCCGCGATAGCGCCGAGCACCGGGGACATCAGCGCGATCGCGAGGCCCGCAGCTGCCATCGTAAAGCCCCACAGCGATTGGCCGGTGGCAGGGTCTGGCGCGATGCTGGTGGCGAAATAGGGCGCGAACACGAAGGTGGTGATCAGCGTGAAATACGGTTGCGCGGCCCAGTCGAAGAAGATCCAGCTGACGACGGCGGCGCGCGGCGGATAGGTCCGCGGCGCGCCTACGCGCGCATCCGAGGCGATCGTCGTCATCGTCCAGTCCCCATCACGAACAGTTTTGCTTCTTTTAGCGCAAACCGTATAGCATTGCAGCGGTGCGAGTGCATTGGCCCGAGGGCGCGGCGGAAGTTTGATGATGTCGTCATATTCGACACGGCGGGCGTTTTTCGCATTCATCGCCACTTTGGCGTTTGGTCTTGCGCCCGCAACCGCGCAGGATGCGCGTCGGACCTATGTCCCACCGGCGCCTGGCGCAGTGCACGCCATCTCCGCCGAACACGGCATGGTGGTGGCGCAGGAGAGGATATCTGCACAAGTCGGCGCCGATATTTTGCGACGCGGCGGCAATGCCGTCGATGCCGCAGTCGCCACCGGTTTTGCGATGGCGGTGACCTATCCGCGGGCCGGCAATATCGGCGGCGGCGGTTTCATGGTGATCCACTCCGCCGAGCGCAATGAAGACATCACGATCGATTACCGTGAGACCGCGCCCGCGGCGACCACGCCGCAAATTTTCCTCGGAGCCGACGGCAAGCCGGATGCGGCGAAGTCACGCGACTCCGCGCTCGGCGTCGGCGTGCCCGGCACCGTGGCGGGTCTCGCGCTGGCGCTGGAAAAATACGGCTCGGGCCAGTTCACACTGGCGCAATTGCTCGAGCCCGCGATTGCGCTCGCCCGCGACGGCTTTGTTGTCAGCGACGACATCGCCGATACTTTACCAAGCTGGTACCGTCGCCTCGCGCGCTGGCCTTCTTCGGCCAGGATCTTCTCGCGACCTGACGGCGCGCCGCTCGGCGAAGGCGACAGGCTGGTCCAGAGCGATCTCGCCGAAACGTTGTCCGCCATCGCGGCGCAAGGTCCGCGCGGCCTCTATGAAGGCGCAGTCGCAGACAAGCTCGCCAAGGCCGTTTCCGATGCCGGCGGCGTCATGACACCAGCCGATCTGAAATCCTATCAGGCCGTGATCCGCACCCCGGTGCGCGGCACCTATCGCGGCTACGACATTGTCTCGATGCCGCTGCCCTCGTCTGGCGGCGTGGTGCTGGTCGAGACGCTCAACATCCTCGAAGGCTTTCAGCTCGCCGATTTGAAGCAGGGTTCGCCGGCCTCGCTGCATCTGCTGATCGAGGCCATGAAGCGCGCCTATGCGGATCGTGCGCGCTATCTCGGCGACCCCGCCTTCGTCAACGCGCCGATCGAAACGCTCACCGCGAAAGACTATGCGGCCAGGCTGCGCGCGGGCATTTCTGCCGATCGCGCCACGCCATCGAAGGATCTCGTTTCCGCCGCCACCTCGCCGCGCGAGGGCAGCAACACCACGCATTTTTCCGTCGTCGATGCCCGCGGCAATGCCGTCAGCAACACCTACACGTTGAACTTCAGCTATGGCGTCGGGCTCGTCGCCGATGGCACCGGCGTGCTGCTCAACAACGAGCTCGACGACTTCACCGCGGCGATCGGCGCTTCCAATGCCTATGGCCTCGTCGGCTTCGAGCCCAATCTGCCCGGGCCCGGCAAGCGGCCGCTGTCCTCGATGTCACCGACCATCGTGCTGAAGGACGGCAAGCCGGTGCTGGTGACCGGTTCGCCCGGCGGCAGCCGCATCATCTCGACCGTGCTCCAGGTCATCGTGAACGTCCTCGACTACAAGATGGATGTGGCGGCGGCCGTTGCCGCCCCGCGACTGCATCATCAATGGCTGCCGGACGAGGTGCGCGTCGAGAGCGGCTTTCCCGGGGATGTGCTGTTCGGGCTGAAGGCAATGGGTCACCTCATCGTCGAGCCGATGGGCCAGACTTCAGCCAATTCGATCGCGGTGACGCGGAACGGACCGCTCGGCGCGCCCGATCCGCGCACGCGCGGCGCAGAGGCTGCGGGACCGTAACCCAGCCGCTGCATGGCAAGACGGATCGCACCGTCTTGCGCTGGCCGCCATGCGTGCTACCACCGCACAGCATTTAACGAATTGCCGGGAAACCCACATGAGCACAACCGGTTCATCGCAGCGCATCGAGCGCGCCGAGATCGAAGACACCAGCCTGCTTGCCTTCTATCGCGATATGAACGTCGCCGAACGGCGGACGTTCTGGGCCTGCGCCGCAGGCTGGGCGCTCGACGGCATGGACTTCATGATCTACCCGCTGGTGATCGGCACCATCATCGCGCTGTGGAAGGTCGATGCGGCCTCAGCGGGTCTCGCCGGCACGGTGACCTTGCTGGCGTCTGCCATCGGCGGCTGGCTCGGCGGCTATCTCTCCGACCATATCGGCCGGGTCAGGACGCTCCAGATCACCATCATCTGGTTCTCGTTCTTTTCGCTGGTCTGCGCGGTCGTGCAGAATTTCGACCAGCTCCTGATCGCGCGCGCCGTGCTGGGCCTGGGCTTCGGAGGGGAGTGGGCCGCGGGCGCCGTGCTGATGGGCGAGACCATCCGGCCGCAATATCGCGGACGCGCGGTCGGCTCGGTGCAATCGGGCTGGGCGGTCGGCTGGGGTCTCGCCGTGCTGTCGCAGGCGATCCTGTTTTCGCTGATGCCGGCCGAGACGGCGTGGCGCTGGATGTTCGTGATCGGCGCGCTGCCGGCGCTCCTGGTGTTCTACATCCGCCGCTCCGTCGCCGAACCGGAGATCGCGGCTCAGGCGCGCGCCAAACAGGCCGCGAGCGGTGATCGCCCGGCGCTTTGGGAAATCTTCTCTGGCCCGATCCTGAAGACCACGATCCTGGCATCGCTGGCGGTGACGGGCTGCCAGGGCGGCTACTACGCCGTCACCTTCTGGGTGCCGCAGTTTTTGACCAAGGAGCGTCATCTGTCGATCGTCGGCTCGACCGGCTATCTCTCGACGCTGATCATCGGCTCCTTCATCGGCTATCTCGTCGGCGCCTGGCTTGCTGACCGGATCGGACGACGCAATTTGTTCCTGATCTTCTCGATCGGTGCCATGGCGGTGGTGCTGCTCTATACGCAGCTGCCCCTGACCAACGAAATCCTGTGGGTGCTCGGCTTTCCGCTCGGCTTCTTCGCCTCAGGCTACTTCTCTGGCGTCGGCGCGTTCCTGACCGAGCTCTATCCGACGCGGCTGCGCGGCTCCGGCCAGGGCTTCTGCTACAATTTCGGCCGCGGCATCGGCGCGCTGTTTCCGTTCCTCGTTGGCGCACTGTCGGCGACGACGTCGCTTGCAAACGCAATCGCGATCTTCGCGGTGGTGGCTTACACGCTGTTCTTCATCGCAGCCTTCGCGCTGCCGGAGACGCGCGGCCGGGTGCTGCACGCGGACCAGTAGCGTGCGGTCGTCGCGGGGCGCCCGAAGGGCGCCCCCGGAATGACGACGGGGAAACTATCGCCCCACCTGATACGGGCCACCCTTCTCCAGCGCGCGGCTGTAAGCCGGCCGCGCGTGGATGCGTTCGAGGAACGCCATCGCCTTAGGGTGGCCCTGCTCCAGGCCGCCGCGCGCCTGGGCTGCTTCCAGCGGAAAGCTCATCTGGATGTCGGCCGCGGTGAATTCGCTGCCGGCGAACCACTCGCTCCTGCCAAGCTCGCCTTCCCAATAGTCCATGTGCTGCTTGAGCTGCGGATTGACCAGCGCAGTGAGTGCCTGGTTCGAGACCTTGCGCACCAGCGGGCGGAGAAGCGCCGGCGCGCGCTTCGGCATCAGCGTGAACAGAAGCTTCAGCAGCAGCGGCTGCATCGCGGACCCCTCCGCATAGTGCAGCCAATAGGTGTAGCGCAGCCGCTCCGGCGTGTTCGGCGGCGGGATCAGCCGGCCGTTGCCGTAGGTGGCGATGAGATATTCGATGATCGCGCCGGACTCGGCGATGGTATTGCCATTGTCGGTGATGACGGGCGACTTGCCGAGCGGGTGGATAGCGCGCAGCTCCTTCGGCGCGCGCATGTCCGGCTGACGCTGATAGCGCACGATCTCGTACGGCACGCCCAACTCCTCGAGCAGCCACAGCACGCGCTGCGAGCGTGAATTGTTGAGGTGGTGAACGGTCAACATCCTTGGGGTCCCCAGACTATGCGAGGTCAGTCGATCGCGCGTTCGTGCCAGCCCGGAGGGGCGATGTCGAGCCATCCCGACGGATATTTTCATCCGGGTATATTGACGCAGATAATTTACCCGGGTATTAAGCTGTCAACGCATTCAATATGGCAATGATTCCAATGCAAGGGACGTTCACAGCCTTCATCGGCCAGCGCTGGCTCGCGTCGGGACCAGCGGGCGATGTCGCGCTTGCGGTCAGGCGGGCCGGGCCGCGGCCGGACGAGCCGATCATCATCTTCGACGACGGGACAGGTCGATCGATCGATTTCGACCTGCGCGGCGAGGATCGTGAGGTGCTGGCGCGGCTGGCGAAGCTTACGCCGCCCCCATCGGCCGTAGCGGCCACACCACCGGCCGGGCCGCGCGGACGCGGCCGGCCGAAGCTCGGCGTGGTCGCACGCGAGGTGACGCTTCTGCCGCGGCACTGGGAGTGGCTCAACGCGCAACCGGGCGGCGCCTCGGTCGCGCTGCGAAAGCTCGTCGACGAGGCACGGCGTGCGAGCGGCAACAAGGACCGCGAGCGGCGGGCACGCGATGCGGCCTACCACTTCATGTCGACCATGGCCGGCAATCTGCCGCAGTTCGAGGATGCCTCGCGCGCGCTGTTTGCGGACGACCAGCGGCGCTTCACCGGACTGATCGCCGACTGGCCCGCCGACATCCGCGACCACATCGTCAGGCTCGCCGACAGCGGCCGCGCTTGAACCGCGCGCCGCTCTCTCATCCGATGGAATCATCAAGGTATTATGACCATCATGAAATGGGTGGACCTGTGGCGCGCCCTGCGCCACAATGCGAAAAACCGATGTCAGGGAGAACGACTTTGACCCGCACAGCCCCGCAATTCCTGTTCGATTTCGGCAGCCCGAACGCCTATCTCAGCCATCTGGCGATTCCGGCGATCGAGCAGCGCATCGGCGTCAAGTTCGAATACGTGCCGATCCTGCTCGGCGGCATCTTCAAGTCGACCAACAACAAGTCACCGGCCGAGACGCTCGCCGGCGTCAAGAACAAGCGCGAATTCCAGGCGGTCGAGACCGAGCGCTTCATCAAGCGTTTTCGGGTTGAGCCTTACGTCTGGAATCCGCACTTCCCCGTCAACACACTGAACCTGATGCGCACCGCGATCGCGGCACAAGCCGAGGGCGTGTTCGAGAAATATGTGGAGGCCGCCTTCCACCACATGTGGCGCGAACCGAAGAAGATGGACGATCCCGAAGTCGCGGCAAAGGCGCTGACCTCCTCAGGCCTCGACGCCCAAAAACTGTTCGCCCGTGCCCAGGAGCCCGAGGTGAAGGGCAAGCTGATCAAGAACACCGAGGAGGCGGTCGCGCGCGGCGCGTTCGGCTCGCCGACCTTCTTCGTCGACAACGAGATGTTCTTCGGCAAGGAGCAACTGCGCGAGGTCGAGGAGATGGTGTCGGGGAAGGGCGAGTAGTGAATGGCGAGTAGCGAGTAGTCGAAACGTTACTCGCATTTCACCTTTTGTTGTCCTATTCGCTACTCTCTACTCGCCATTCGCCCCTGTCCGAAGAACAACAATAGCGGAGTTCTCAAATGCGTATCCTCGTGGTCGGCGCCGGCGCCATCGGCGGCTATTTTGGTGGCAGGCTGTTGCAGGCCGGCCGCGACGTCACCTTCCTGGTCCGGCCACGGCGCGCGAGCGAGCTTGCGAGCGCCGGCCTCGTCATCAAGAGCCCGAATGGTGATGTGACCCTGAAGGACCCGCCGCGGGTCGAAGCGGACAAGCTCAAGGACAAGTTCGACGTCGTGCTCTTGAGCTGCAAGGCGTTCGACCTCGACGACGCCATCAAGTCGTTTGCGGCTGCGGTCGGCCCGGACACGTCGATCATTCCAATGTTGAACGGCATGAAGCATCTCGACACGCTTGACGACACGTTCGGCAAGGAGCGCGTGCTCGGCGGCCTCTGCGCCATCGCCGCGACGCTGAACGAGAAGCGCGAGGTGGTGCAGCTCCAGCCGATGCAGTCGCTCAATTACGGCGAGCGCGACGGCACGCTGTCGGACAGGGTCAAGGCGATCGACGAAGCCTTCAAGAGCGGCATCAATGGTGCCGCCGCCAGCCGGAACATCATGCAGGACATGTGGGAGAAGTGGGTGTTCCTCTCTTCGCTCGCGGCCTCCACCAGCCTGATGCGCACCTCCGTCGGCAACATCCTCGCCGCCCCAGGCGGCAGGGATTTTCTGCTCGGCATGCTCGATGAGACGAGCGCGATCGCTACCGCATCAGGCTACCCGCCGGGCGGGCCGTTCTTCGAGCGGGTGAAGGGCAACCTCACCACCGAGGGCTCGCCGATGACGGCATCGATGTTCCGCGACGTCAAGGCGGGCCTGCCGGTCGAGGCCGACCACGTCATCGGCGACCTGATCGCGCGCGCGGATGCCGCCAAGGTGCCGGTGCCGAAGCTGCGCATCGCGTATACGCATCTGAAGGCGTATGAGAAGCAGCGGGCAGGGTAGCCGCACATTCCGCTGTCGTCCCGGACAAGCGCAGCGAAGCGGAGCGCTGATCCGGGGAGCCATAACCAGAGGAAGTGGTTATGACACGAGCGGGTAGCCCCGAGTCTTCGCTAAGCTAAATCCTGTGGTTATGGGTCCCGGGCTCGCGCTTCGCGCGCCCCGGGACGACGTTGAGTTTGCCGCTTGCAGCTCCGCGCTACTGCAAATGCGCCAGATAATGCGCGACCGCAGTAATCTCTTCCTCACTCATCCCGTAGGCGATATCCGCCATCGCGGCGACGCCGCCGCCGACGCGCTGGCCGGCCTTGTAGTCGTGCAGCGCCTTCACGAGATATTCCTCGCGCTGCCCGGCGAGCCGCGCCACCGCCTTGGTGCCGGCAAAGTTGTCCGTGTGGCATGAGGCACAGCGCCGGCCGACGGCAACTTGTGCGCCTTTCTTCGACAGATCCGGGTCATTGTCTTCCAGACCCTTCGGCGGTGTTAGCGAGGAAAAGTAGGCGCCGAGATTGCGGATGTCCTCGTTGTTGATCTCCTCGACGATCGGCTGCATCTGCTCGTTCTTGCGTGACCCGGCGCGGAAGAACACGAGCTGCCATTGCAGGAATTGATCGGGCTGGCCGGCGAGCGAGGGGATGTTCTCCATCTGCGAGATGCCGTTCTCGCCGTGACAGCCCGCGCAGACCTCCGCCTTCGCCTTGCCGGCGGCGACGTCGGCGGCGCTTGCGGGCAGGGAGCCAAGCAGCAGGAGCGCAACCGCGCTGATTGCGTATGAGATGAACTGCCGGAGCATGTTGGGAATTCCGATCTATCGAACTCGTCATTCCGGGGCACGCGAGGCGTGGGTCCGAAATCCATAACCCTCGGTCGTGGCCATGAGTTCCGGACCTGCGCGCAAGTGGCGCGCAATCCGGAACGATAGCGTGAGCACTTGAATTGAAAGAGGCTGCGGCACCTCCCGGCCACCGCAGCCTCGTGTCGTCGCGCTACTTCTTGGCGTAGCTGATGCGATAGATCGCGCCGGCCCAGTCGTCGGCAACGAGGATCGAACCGTCCTTGGCGAGGATGATGTCGTCGGGACGGCCGAGATAGCCCTGGTCACCCTCGATCCAGCCGGAGGCGAAGACTTCCTGCTTGGCGTTCTTGCCGTCGGGCCCGACGATCACGCGCATGATCCGGCCGCCCTGGTACTTGTGACGATTCCAGGAGCCGTGCTCGGCGATCAGGATGTTGTTCTTGTAATCGGCGGGGAATTGATCGCCGGTATAGAACTTCATGCCGAGCGGAGCGACATGCGCGCCGAGGTTCAGCACGGGCGGCGTGAACTCGGAGCATTTGTGGCCCATTGCGAACTTCGGATCGGGAAGGTCGCCCTGGTGGCAGTAGGGATAGCCGAAATGCTCGCCCATCTTGTTGATCATGTTCAGCTTGTCGCTGGGCAGATCATCGCTGACCCAGTCGCGGGCATTCTCGGTGAACCAGTACTTGCCGGTGCGCGGATCGACGTCGCCGCCGACCGAGTTGCGAACGCCGAGCGCGTAGATTTCGGCGTTGCCGGTCTTGGGATCGACGCGACGGATCTGCGACACGCTGGTCGGCGGGATGCCGATGTTGAAGGGCGGTCCGAACGGAATGTAGAACCAGCCATCCTTGTCGACCGCGATGTACTTCCAGCCATGTGCGGCATAGGACGGCATGTCGTCATAGACGACCTTGCCTTCGCCGAGATTGTCGAGCTTGGCTTCGGCATCGTCGTAGCGGATCAGCTTGTCGACGGCGATGACGTAGAGCGCGCCGTCCTTGAAGGCGAGACCGGTGGGCATGTTCAGCCCCTTGAGGATGGTCTTGACCTCCTTTTTCCCGTTGTTGTCCTTGATGGCATAGACATTGCCGAGGCCAAACGAGCCGACGAACAGCGTGCCCTTGTCACCCCAGGCCATCTGCCGCGCGGCCAGCACGCCCGAGGCGTAGACATCGATCTTGAAGCCTGGCGGCAGCTTGATCTTCTTGACGATGTTGGCGAGCTCGGCGTCGGAGGCGCCGGTCGGCGGGCCCGACGGCGGTGCGAGGCCCTTCTGCGCCTCGGTCTCGTCCCCGAGAAACCAGTCATCCGGCGGGTGGGTCCAGAAATCCTTGGTGCCGGATTCGTACTTCTTCAGCGCCCGATTCTTGTCCTGCTGTTGCGCATTGCCTGCGCTTGTCCCCGCGAGAAGGGCAACCGCTGCGAGCGCCAAGACGGATTGAAAGACGGATTGATGGAATTTCATCACGTCACTCCCTAAGGCAGCCGTCAGGGCTGCACATTATTTTGTTCTGGCTAGTCGAGAGGCGAAGTTCGGAGTCTGCCGAACGGCAGACGCAAAAAGGTTAGCACATCTGCGCGCGGTGAGAAGCGCATCGCCAGCACTGTGGTTGCGCTCAATAAAAATTGAGACGGAATTAAAAATTGAGACGGAATTTCTACGAAGGCGAACGCAACAACGATAACGATCTCGCTGCAACGCGGAATCAAAACGGCGGGCGGCTGATTTGCGGGCGGCGCGGAGGTCGCGTCGCACAAGAATCGCGAAAACAACCCCATGCAAAGTAGACCGCCTCAGGCCATTCTGCTCCCGCTGACGCCGGGCAGACATCTGACGTATCGGGCAAAATGAGCAAACACGGCGATTAAGAGACGATAGGATAAGACCCGTCGTCAAATATCGTATCACGATAGCCTTTCGACCCCACTTCGCGAGCCAGCGTGCTGCGAAAGTCCGTCCCCGCACGCAGGCTGCTCAGGACCTGTGCGAAGTCGAATTCGGGCCGCCAGCCCAGCTCGCGCCGCGCGCGCTCGTTGACATAGACGCGGTCGATCTCTGCGAATAGCCGCCATCCACGCGCCGCATAGAGCGCCTCGCAATCCGGATAGAGCTCGCGCACGACCCCGGCCGCGTCGCGCGCAAGCGCTGAGAGGTGGCGTTGCTCGAACGGGCTCGTGGCCGAGACGATGTAACGTCCGAAGCCGATCTTCGGCGCACGCTCGACGGCGAGCAGATGGGCACTCACCGCGTCTGCGATATCCACCCGGCGATAGAGCAGTTCATTGGCCTGCGCGTTCTCCAGTGCGTAAGCCGACCGCATCGCCGGATCGTCGTCTTCTTCCGGAAAGAAGCGCGAGGTCCGCAAGACGACGACCGGCAGACCGCGTTCGCAAGAGAACAGCTCGCACAGCGTCTCCGCCATCAGCTTGGTCGTGCCATAGATATTTTTGGGCACCGATGGCAGGTCCTCGGTCACCCAGACCGCCGCCTGTCCGGCCTCCGGTCGAAGCTGCGACCCGAACGCGCTGGTCGTGCTGGTGAAAACGAAGCTGTGCACGCCGGCGGCCAAGGCGGCCTCAAGCAAGTTCAGAGTGCCTGTGACGTTGGTGTCGACAAAATCCTGCCTTGTGTGGGTCGCCACATGCGGCTTGTGCGGCGTCGCGGTGTGGATCACGGCGGTGACGCCTGCCATCTGGCGCCGCACGAAGTCCGGATCGACGATCGAGCCGACGGCATCAGTGAAGGGCGATTTTTTCAAATCAACCCCACGGACAGGTGAACCGCGTCCCGCAGCGTCCGGACAATGGCCTCGCCGAGGTGGCCGGCGCTACCGGTGACCAGAATTGTCATTTGAGGCCCAAGTCAGCCGCCAGCGGCGTGGAAACCACGCTTCCGTCTGGTTTAGCTGGATGCTCTGGGAAAAATTGGAGCGGGCGAAGGGGCTCGAACCCTCGACCCCGACCTTGGCAAGGTCGTGCTCTACCACTGAGCTACACCCGCATCCTGTGTCGGTCGCGTGACGGCGCCGGCAACGGCTGTCGTATGCCAAAAGCGGACGGCGAATGCAACAGCTTCTGGCGGCATAGATTCGTATCTTGAGGCCTTATATCGATCCCGATTCCGACCAAATCGGCCAAAAACGTCCTGGAACCGCCGAATCGGCTTCCCTGGATTGAAATTCGGCCATCCCGGCCCAATTTAGGAGCCGACGACACAGCAGCATATGTATTGGCGACGTGCTAAAGACCCGCCATTCCAGACATCAGACAAGGGGATCCCGTGACGATCATCGACCAGGGTAACGGAGCGGCGGGCCCGGCTGCGGCCGATCTGATCAAGGACACGACCACCCAGACTTTCGTGAAGGACGTCATCGAGGAATCGAAGCGCCAGCCGGTGCTGATCGACTTCTGGGCGGAGTGGTGCGGCCCCTGCAAGCAGCTTGCCCCCGTGCTGGAAAAGGCGGTCAAGGCGGCCAAGGGCAAGGTCAAGCTGGTCAAGATGAACATCGACCAGCATCCGGCGATCCCGGGCCAGATGGGCATCCAGTCGATCCCGGCCGTGATCGCCTT
>JAEWFG010000276.1 GCA_023388935.1 Pseudomonadota bacterium
GAATGAGTTGAATAAATCTGTTGCGGCCGGTGCCAGCAGGTATTGTCCCTGAGGAGCGAAACTGCCGCCTGTCGGCAGATTTTGCCGGGCTGTTTACGCCCCGTTAACCATAAGACAGCGAAGGTGAGGCATCGATCACTCGGATTGCTGCGATGCGCATCTACGGACCGAACGGCACCACGCTTGGAACACCGGCCAGCCAGGCCAGGCGGACGGGCTCCGGCACCTTCGTGCTGCCCGACACAGCGTCGGCGCAGGAGACGCGAGGCGCTGCCGCGCCGAAGGCCGCCGCCAACATCGACGCGCTGCTTGCGCTGCAAGGCATCGAGGAGGATCCGGTCGAGCGCCGCAAGCGCTCGGTCACCCGCGGCAGGACCGCGCTCGACGTGCTCGACGATCTCAAGATGGGGCTCTTGTCCGGCAATCTCGACGCTTCGACGGTGATGCGGCTGCGCGATGCGGCTGCGAACCTGAAATCGTCCTCGGGCGATCCCGGCCTCGATGCCGTGCTCTCCGAGATCGAGCTGCGTGTCGAGGTCGAACTGGCGAAGGCCGGCCAGGCGTAGAGCCTTACGCCGCTTCTTCCTTCTGCTGCGTGTCGTAGCGGCACTGGGCGGCGAGCACGTCTTTCAGATTTTGCTCGGCCCAATCGCGCAAGGGATCGACCGCCGCCGCCAGCGTCACGCCGAGCTGCGTGATCGAATACTCCACCGTCACGGGCACGGTTGCGATGGCGCGACGCCTGACCAGGCCGTCGCGTTCGAGCGATTTGAGAACCTGGCTCAGCATCTTCTGCGAAATGCCTTCAATCGTCCGGCGTAACTGATTGAAGCGCATCGGCTCCTCGCGCAGCAGCAAGAGGATCAGCACCGCCCATTTGTCACCGACGCGATCGAGGATCTGGCGCGTGGGGCAGTTGGCGGCATAGACGTCGGGTTTCATCGTCAGGTCCTCGCGATCCGTTCCGGCGCTCGGGGTTACGGTACCGATCGCGCCTACGGTTACTCCCGCGTAATCTGGTAAGCACAAAGTGCTCTCTTAACACCAGCATCCTACGCGATATCTAGTAACCAACGGTTACTAAAGTAGCGAAGGAGCTTTCCATGAAAATCGCAGTCGCCGGAGCCTCGGGCCGGGCCGGGTCGGAGATCACCAGGGAGCTGTCCCGCCGCGGCCACGTGGTCACGGCAATCGCACGGAACCCCGAGAAGATCGCGGCCCTGCCAAATGTCACGCCCACCAAAGGGAACGTGCTCGATCAGGCGGGTCTCGCCAAGCTTTGGGCAGGGCACGACGCTGCGGTGAGTTCCGTGCACTTCCTGGCCAGTGACCCGCTCAAGCTGATCGGCGCTGCAAAGGACTCCAGGGTCGGTCGTTACATCGTCGTCGGCGGGGCCGGCAGCCTTGAAGTCGCTCCGGGCGTGAAGCTGGTCACAACCCCTGGTTTTCCCGCCCAATATAAGGCTGAAGCGGAGGCAGGTTCGGCCTTCCTCGAACAGCTACGGCAGGAAAGGGACCTGAACTGGACCTTCATCTCGCCGTCGGCGCTGTTCATCGAGGGAGAGCGGACGGCCAGGTTCCGGCTCGGGACCGACCAGCTTCTCGCAGATGCGAACGGCAAGAGCTGGATCACCTTCGCCGACTACGCAATCGCGCTCGCCGACGAGATCGAACGGCCGGCTCATTTGAGGCAGCGCTTCACGGTCGGCTACTGAGCCGTCAGCCGTCTTCGGGCCCTTGCGGATAAACCTTCCTGTGCAAGGGCTTGGGGGCGGTAAACCAGGGCTTAAGGAAATATTGTCTGTCACAGGAGGCCGCTATATAAGGCCCGGCTGAACGGGACCCCGTTCCGTTCGCGAGTCGTTGCTTAGCCAGATAGGCCGCCCTTGGAAAAGTTGAAAAATTACCGACCGACCGAAAAAGAGCCTTTCATGAACGACCGGCAGAAGGAGTACTTCCGTTTGAAGCTCCTCGCCTGGAAGGATGAGATCCTCAAAGAGTCCAAGCTCACCCTGCAAGCCTTGCAGGAGGAGAACGTGAACCACCCCGATCTCGCCGATCGGGCATCGTCCGAAACCGACCGTGCCATCGAACTCCGCGCCCGCGACCGCCAGCGCAAGTTGATCGCCAAGATCGACGCCGCGCTCCAGCGTATCGAGGACAACACCTACGGCTATTGCGAGGACACTGGCGAGCCGATCTCGTTGAAACGGCTCGAGGCCCGGCCCATCGCGACGCTCTCGGTGGAAGCGCAGGAGCGCCACGAGAAACGCGAGAAGGTTTACCGCGACGAATAGAGTCCGAGCCGCTGAGTTGCGGCTCTTTGTTTTTGGTATGCCGACACGCTTAAACCGGATCGATGACGGTTTAAGAGCGGGGCGGTAAGCCTGTTGTACTTTCTGCTACCGGGCGTTGCGGTCCGGTGAGAATTATTTTCTATTGGCGCGCCGAAATGGCCGCCGATACCGCGGTCTTGTTCCAAATCTCGGGCTGTGCCGCCCTCGGGCTGAGACTTTCTCAGCTAACGAGCCTACGGGCAGAGCCAGGGTGATAGAAAAATCGGAAATCATTCAGCCAAAGCTGCAAACTGGTTTCCAGATGCTGCGCAACTTGGAACATAGGCATGGGAACGCTACCGCCGGTCGACGTTGGTCGCCAGAAGGCAAGTCGATAACCGGAAGGTGGAACGGATAGCTCACCACCATCAAGGAGTGCCGCGTTCTGGTCGTCGAGGATGCGTTCTTCCTCGCAGACGATCTGGCCAAGACGCTTCGCGCACTCGGTGCGCGCGTGATGGGCCAGTCCCCGGACTAGCTAGCTGATGCGATGTCCGTAGAGTACGATCGATATCGCCTGATCGATATCAATCTGCGTGGATTCTCAGCTTTTTCCGATCGCGTACGAACTCGTGCGTGTCGGGAAGCCCTGCATTTTCGCCACTGTCTACAGAGCGGACACCGTTCCCTCGCTCAGAGATGGAAAAAGCCTTATGAGATTGAGCGCGTCCGGCCCGATATCGCCGAGGTGTGTCGCACTCGGTGTCAATCCTCGGTGTGCTGCCACACAATTAGCTGTCATATTTACCAAGAAACCCCAATGATTTCATTGTCGCGTGGGACTCAATTAAGCGTAACGGAATCGCCAAGACGAAGTCGGTGCTCTCTGTAGTTCTGCTGCCTCAAAATGGGGCTGTTTTCATCCGTCCCGGCCAAAGAGCAGTTTGGGGGAGGAATCCGGATTCCGGCAGGACATCGACCAAGTGCACCGCAGGCAGGCGCTTGGGAACGAGCCGGCAACCTACTGCTGAACTTTTGGGCGACGCAGCGCACCATGTGTCCGTCGAGTTCTGCTCTTGACTTAGGGGCCGGCGGCGGCGAGCCGACGTATGTCTCGTCAGGCGGGTCCTTAGCTGTTCCTATTTGCGCGCTCGACCGATCATCACCAAGATGCCGCCGATCTGGGGCAAGACCGCCAAGAATGCCAAGCGCAGCATGGCGAAGGAGTCGTCGCCTAGTTTGATGGTTCCGGCAGTAACCCAAGCCACGAGCTTGATTGCCGCATCGGTTTGCGGATCGGCGGTGTGTTGTACCGAATTTAAGGCGGCCTCTAGCGAGCGCTGGCGGTCGGACACGGCTTGATCGAGCTCGCGACAGAACCGGCCACGTCCACCCGCACATTCCTGGTCGCGAGACGCCCTGGTGTCCCGTAACGCATCCTGCGCTGCCGTCACCGCGGGCGTAACGCGTGACGCGCGCGCGGCCGTAGCCGACATCAATCGGACGCACCCTAGCTAGCTCCATCCGCCGAAACTGCGGCTGAGTTGGTTTAAAGGATCAAGGACCGGATGGCAGCTTCCTCGTCTTCGGAAAAAGCGACGTGCAACCTGCAGAGTTCGATTTCGCGGTCCAATCGGGAGACAGCCAGTGATCTGTCTGCAACGTGGCTTTTGAGCTTCAGCTGTGTAGCGTCGGCTCCTGGATCCAATACCAGACGAAGCCGACAAAGCGGCACTTGCCGCCGTCTCCGGAGCTGCCCTCAGGTGACCAATGAGGTCCGTCCGCCGCACGGCGGTGCGGGAATTCACGGCGCCTTGACAGTGATGCATAAAATGAATTAGCATAATCAAGATTATAATAATTCAGGACGAGAGAAGAAGGTCCAATGGGCGGGTTTATTGGGCGTGAGCAAGACCTAGCCGTTCTAGATCGAGAGTTCGGTAGGCGGCAGGCCTCTCTCGTTATCCTTTACGGTCGACGGCGCATTGGCAAATCGACCCTGATTCAAAAAGCCTCGCTCGGCAGGCCGGCGATCTATTTCCAGGCAACTTTGGTCGACGACGCCCTCAACCTCGAAGCCTTCAAGGTGGAAATCGCGCGTGTGTTGGGGAGCGACCCGATCCTAGACGGTTTGTCGGACTGGTTGGGAGTCCTTCACTACGTCGCAGGCAAAGCCGAACAGAAACGCGGCCTGATCATCGCGCTCGACGAATTTCCCTATCTCGTCGGAGGCAATTCCG
>JAEWFG010000317.1 GCA_023388935.1 Pseudomonadota bacterium
TTCTTGCCGATCAATTTCCGCCTCTCGCGCGACGAGGTCGGCTATATCGCCGGGAATGCCGGCGCACGACTGTTGATCGTCGATGAGGAATTGGCTGCGAATGCAGCCGGAGCGAAGACCGTCGTGCTCGACGAGGCCGCGCAGCAGAGCGTCACGCGCCTTGCAGACGATGCCAAGGTCGCGCCGATGAATGTCCGCGCGCCATCCGACCTGATGCGGCTGATGTATACCTCGGGCACGACCGACCGCCCCAAGGGCGTGATGCTCACCTACGACAACTTCTACTGGAAGTCTGCCGATCAGACGATTGCGCTCGGCCTCAGCGCCGACACGCGGCTGCTCGTCGTCGGCCCGCTCTACCACGTCGGCGCGCTCGACCTGCCCGGCATCGCCGTGCTCTGGCATGGCGGCTTCATCTCCATCCAGCGCAATTTCGAACCCGAGGCGGCGCTTGCGGCGATCGCCGAGGACAAGCCCAACGCTGCCTGGTTCGCTCCCGTTATGACCACCGCGATGCTCACCTGCCCCAACCGCGATCGCTACGACGTATCCAGCCTGAAATGGGCGATCGGCGGCGGCGAGAAGACGCCGGAGGTGCGCATCCGCGCCTTCTCCGAATATTTCCGCAATGCGCGCTACATCGACGCCTATGGCCTGACCGAGACCGTCGGTGGCGATACCTTCATGGAGGCCGGCCGCGAGATCGAGAAGATCGGCTCGACGGGGCGCGCTATTGCCCATGTCGAGATCGAAATCCGCGACGAGGACGGCAAGGCGCTGCCGCCGAACGTCAATGGCGAAATCTGCCTGCGCGGACCGAAGATCACGCGTAGCTATTGGAAGGATCCGGAGAAGACGGCGGCTGCCTTTTTCGGCGACTGGTTTCGCAGCGGCGACGTCGGCTATCTCGACGACGATGGCTTTCTGTATCTCACCGACCGCAAGAAGGACATGATCATCTCCGGCGGCGAGAACATTGCCTCCTCCGAGGTCGAGCGCGTCATCTACGATCTGCCTGAGGTTCGCGAAGTTGCCGTGATCGGCCTCCGCGACGCACGCTGGGGCGAGCGGCCGGTCGCCATCGTGGTGCTTGCCGAAGGCGCCAGCCTCGAGCTCCCTGCACTGACCGAACATTGCCGCGCGCGGCTTGCGAGCTTCAAGGTGCCTAAACAGCTTGTCATCCGCGACTGCCTGCCCCGCAATCCCTCGGGAAAGATTCTCAAGCGCGTGCTGCGCGCCGAACTGGAGACCGAGGCGTGACGCAAGACCCAGCCACCGCGAAAGTCACAAAACTCAACCGCGTCGAGCGCAACGCCTGGACCAAGCAGAAGATCTTTGAGGCCGCAACGAAGGTCGTCGGCAAATATGGCTATGCCGAAGCCTCCGTCGCTCGCATCACCGAGCAGGCCGGCGTCGCGCAAGGAACCTTCTACAATCATTTTGAGAACCGCCAGGAGCTGCTCGACCAGCTCCTGCCCAAGATCGGGCTCGACATGGTCGAGTTCATCCGCGCCCGCACCGGCACGGCGGACGCCGCGCGGCAGGAGATCGAGCGCTTCTCCGCCTTCTTCGACTTCATCCGCGAGGTGCCGGAATTCTTGCGCATCCTCAACGAGGCCGAGTTCTTTGCGCCGATCGGCTACCAGAAGCATCTGGACAACATCTCGACCGCCTATGTCCGCATCCTGCGCCGCGCGCGGCTTGCCGGCGCGATCGAGGATTACAGCGACGAGGAATTCGAGGCGATCGTGCACATGCTGATGGGCTCGCGTGGCTATCTCAGCCGCCGCTACTCCTATTCCGCCGACGGCGTCACCGCCGTGCCTGACCACGTCATCTCCGCTTATCGCAAGCTGATGACGCGCGGCCTCTTCACGACCTCTGGAGATCAAGAACCATGAACATCGAATCTCCACGCAAGCCGCTCGACCTCGCCTCGACGATTGCCGAGGCCGACATCCGCTGCCTGCTGATGGTGCTGGTGCACATGACCGGCGACGAGCGCTGGCTCGAGCCGCCCTATCTGCCCAAGCGTGATATCCGCCTCATCCCCGATCCCGAGGCCGGAGTGCCGAAGGAGGTTCAGGACGAAATCCGCGCTGCGGTGGTCAAGCTCTTTGCCAACGGCACGCCGAAGCCTGTCATTACCGATCCCGGCGAGGAGTTGCTGCTCAAGATGATGCGCGCCTGCCTCGGCGAGAACGTCGCGCCGGAATATGCACCATTGATGCGCGAGGAAATGGGCTTTGTGCCGCGTGAGGCGCGCTGGACAACGCGCTCCTCTGACGACAAGCTCGCAGGGCAGCACGTGCTGATCGTCGGCGCCGGCGTCTGCGCCATCGCGCTCGGCGTGGCGCTCGGCCATCTCGGCATCCCCTACACCATCGTCGAGAAGAACGACGAACTCGGCGGCACCTGGTGGATCAACCGCTATCCCGGCTGTGGCGTCGACACGCCGAACCATTCCTATTCCTATTCTTTCGGCTCCGGCAATGCATGGACGCGCTACTTCTGCCAGCGCGACGAACTGCTGGGATATCTGCTGAAGGTCGCGGACGAATACGGCATCCGCAAGCATCTGCGCGTCAACACCGAGCTGACGTCGTCACGCTGGGACGAAGCCAAGCGGCGCTGGATCTCGACGCTGAAGACCAAGAACGGCGAAGAGACCTTCGAATCCACCGCGCTGGTCTCGGCCATCGGCCAGCTCAACGACCCCTCCCGCGCACACTTCAAAGGCGAAGAGAACTTCAAGGGGACGATCCTGCACTCGGCACTGTGGTCCGGCGATATCGATCTAGACGGCAAGCATGTCGCCGTGATCGGCACCGGCGCGACATCGATGCAGCTCGTGCCGTCGATCGCCGGTCGCGTCGCCTCGGTCACCGTCTATCAGCGCAGCGCGCAGTGGGCGCGGCCCGTGAAAGGCTATTCCGACCCGATCACGGAAGGCGCGCGCTGGCTGCTTGCACATCTTCCCTTCTATGTGCAGTGGTATCGGTTCAACATGTTCTGGCGCTACGGCGATGGCCTTTTGCCCTTCCTTCGCAAGGACCCGGCCTGGCCGCATCCCGAGCGCGCCGTCAACAAGGGTAACGACCGGCACCGTCAGGAACTGACTGACTTCATCCTGTCCGAATTGCAGGACCGGCCAGACCTGATCGAGAAATGCGTGCCGACCTACCCGCCCTATGGCAAGCGCATCCTGCTCGACAACAACTGGTTCAAGACGCTGACGCGACCGAATGTCGAACTCGTCACCGACGCCATAGATCATTTCGACCAGGGCGGCATCGTCACCGCCGGTGGCAAGCACCGGTCCGCCGACATCATCGTCGTCGCCACCGGCTTCAAGGTGACGGAGATGGCGTCGCGCCTCAATATCAGCGGCCGCGACGGCAAGGACCTGCGCGAGGCCTGGGGCAACGACAACCCGACCGCATTCCTCGGCCTCACCGTGCCGGGCTTTCCCAACTTCTTCTGCATGCTCGGCCCCAACTCCGGCCCCGCGCATGGCGGCAGCGTCATCTTCCAGTCGGAATGCCAGAGCCGCTACATCTCCGCCTGCCTCGTCGACATGATCGAGCACGACGTCGCCGCCATCGACGTCCGCCAGGACGTGCTCGACGACTACGTCCGCAAGGTTGATGCCGAGCACGAGGCGATGATCTGGACTCATCCGGGCATGACGACGTACTACCGCAACGCGAGCGGCCGCGTGTTCTCGGCGATGCCCTGGCGCTTTGTGGACTATTGGCGCATGACACACGATCCGGATTTAGGGCAGTACAGGCTGACGAAGGCAACAGCTTAAGGAAACGCCGATGCCAAAGCCGCGTGTCCGCGTCTACACGGACTACAAGAGCCCCTACGCGTTCGTCGCCAACACGCGCCTGTTCGCGCTGGAGGAGACGCACGGCGTCGAGCTGGAATGGCTACCCTACACGCTGCGCGTCGCCGAATTCATGGGCACGGTCGAGGAGCGCACCCCGCATTTCTGGCGCAAGGTGCGCTACGCCTATATGGACGCGCGTCGCTATGCCAATGCGCAAGGGCTCGTCATGAAAGGGCCACGGCAGATCTACCACGGCTTCTATTCCAGCGTTGGAATGCTGTTCGCGCAGGCGCACGGCTTTTTCCGCCCTTACCACGACACGGTGTTCCGCCGCTTTTGGAACCACGAGCTAGAAATCGACGACCTCATTGAGATCACCGGCGTCATCACGTCATGCGGCGGCTCCGCAACCGAATTCGAACGCTACGTCCAGGGCCCGGCCCGCGCCGAGCACGATCGCATCATCGAGGAGGCCGAGACGCTCGGCGTATTCGGCGTGCCAACCATGGTGTTCAACGGCGAGTTGTTCTGGGGCGGCGACCGCATCGACATGCTGATCGGACGGATTGAGAGGCCGGAGACGATCGAAGCCGCGCTCGGCAGCCGCCATCGCAAGCCGGCGTAGGCGGCGCCTCTACGCGGCGAGCCCGCTTCCTACCGGCGCGAAGTCCAGCCCGAGGCTTTCCGCCACCGCCTTGTTGGTGATGCGGCCGCGATGCACGTTCAGTCCGTTGTGCAAATGCGGATTTTCCAGGACCGCAGCAAAACCCTTGTTCGCGAGCATCAGGCCAAACGGCAGCGTCGCATTGTTCAGGGCCTGGCTCGATGTCACCGGCACTCCCCCCGGCATGTTGGCGACGCAATAATGCACGACGCCGTCGACCTCGTAAGTCGGATCGGTGTGCGTGGTCGGATGCGAGGTCTCAAAGCAGCCGCCCTGGTCGATCGCGACATCGACCAACACAGCGCCCGGCCGCATTGATTTCAGCATCGCCCGCGTGACGAGCTTTGGCGCGCTGGCGCCCGGCACCAGCACCGCGCCGATCACGACGTCCGCATTGAACACCTCCTCCTCGACCGAATCGATGGTCGAGAAGCGGGTGCGCACCCGTCCGAGAAAGAGATCATCCAGCTCGCGCAGCCGGGGTATCGAGCGGTCGATCACGGTGACCTCCGCGCCGAGCCCCGCGGCCATGCGCGCGGCCTGCGTTCCCACCACGCCACCGCCGAGCACGACGACGCGTGCCGGCTGCACGCCGGGTACACCGCCCAACAGCAGCCCGCGGCCGCCGGCCGGCCGCTTGAGCGCGGCGCCGGCGGCCTCGACGGCGAGGCGGCCGGCGACTTCGCTCATCGGCGCGAGCAGGGGGAGGTGGCCGGCCGCGTCGGTGACGGTTTCATAGGCGATCGCAGTGCAGCCGGAGGCGAGCAAACCCTTGGCCTGTTCGGGATCCGGCGCAAGATGAAGGTAAGCAAACAGAA
The DNA here is from genome assembly GCA_023388935.1 of Pseudomonadota bacterium. Lineage (GTDB taxonomy): Bacteria > Pseudomonadota > Alphaproteobacteria > Rhizobiales > Xanthobacteraceae > Bradyrhizobium. The sequence continues at coordinate 5,318 of JAEWFG010000317.1, forward strand.
TCTGGCTTTCGCGGAGCTGGGCCCATTCGCTCTGCTGCGGCTCCTTCACCTTCACGATCATGTCGGACGTCGCGAAGACATCGTGCGCGCATTCGGCGATGGAGGCCCCTGCCCGCTCGTACACCTGGTCGGACGCGCCGATGCCGCTGCCGGCGCCGGTCTCGACCGTCACCTGGTGCCCCGCCGCAACATATTCGCGGACCGCACCCGGCGTGAGCCCGACGCGATATTCCTGCACCTTGATTTCGCGGGGCACGCCGACACGCATCTTGGGCTCCCTTTGATTTTCCTTTTAATCGTAACGACGTGGCCGGTTTGGTTTCGTGCAAATATCCGCTAGTTTCGCCACGTGCGCGCCGGTTTGCGGCGCGAAAATGCTCTTTCACGCTGGAAACAAAACCTTGGCCCTTGACCGGAAAGATCTCGCCATCCTTGCGGAACTCACGACCAATGCGCGGGCCAGCCACACCGAGCTCGCCAACAAGGTCGGCCTGTCCAGCACTGCGCTGGCGCGGCGACAAAAGGCGCTGGAGGACGACGGCTACATCCAGGCCTACCAGGCTGCCCTCGATCTCGGGCAGTTCGGCCTCACCACGACGGTGCTGGTCCGCATCGCGCTGGAGAGCCAGAGCGACGAAGCACTGAAGGCGTTCGAGGCGGAGGTGGTAAAATGCCCGTCCGTCGTGCGCTGCTTCCTGATGTCGGGCACCGACGACTACATCCTGATCGTGCTGGCTCGCGACATCCAGGATTTCGAGCGCATCCATCGCACCGAACTGTCACGCCTGCCGCGCGTGGCGCGCGTGCAATCCAGCTTCGCGCTGCGCGAGGTCGTCAACCGCACGGTGCCGACGGTTGTGTTTGGTGAGGTGAAGCACTAGCGGTTCCACTCGCCCTTCAAAATGTGAGGAAGGCGGCCGGCGCCGCCGTCATAGAACTGTCATCGAATGTGCGGAGACCTGTCGGTCTCGCACATCCGGGACACGCCATGGACTATTTCAAGCGTTTCAACTTCCTGTTCGCCGCACCTGTGTTCGACGCCGACGACCTCGAGGGCGTTCGCTTCAACCAGATCATCGAAGAGATCCAGCGCTCCGGCTTCGAGGTGGTCCGCGCACGCAAGCTGGAGGACGCCGAGATCGCGGTGCAGACCGATGCCGCGATCGGCTGCATGGTGGTGGACTGGGGCAAGAAGGGCCTGGAGGGCAAGACCTCGGCGCTGATCAATTTGATGCGCCGCCGGGGTCTCGACTTCCCGATCATCCTCCTGATCCGGCGCAAGCGGTTCGAGGACCTGCCGGTCGAGGTGCTCGACTTCATCGACGGCTACGTTTTTCTCTCCGAGGAGACACCGCCCTTCATCGCCAAGAACCTGATCAGCCGCCTCAAGCAATACGCCGAGACGCTGAAGACGCCATTCTTCGGCGCGCTCGTCGACTATGCCGAGGAAGGCAACCAGCTCTGGACCTGCCCGGGTCACAATGGCGGCTCGTTCTACAGCCGCAGCCCGATCGGCCGGGTCTTCGTCGAGCATCTCGGCGAATCCGTGTTCCGCGACGACCTCGACAATTCCGTGCTCGACCTCGGCGACCTCCTCACCCATGAGGGTCCGGCGCTGAAGGCGCAAAAGGAAGCCGCGCAGATCTTCGGCGCGGAGAAGACCTATTTCGTGCTCAACGGCACCTCGACCTCGAACAAGGTCGCGCTCGGCGCGCTGGTCACCGACGGCGACCTCGTGCTGTTCGACCGTAACAACCACAAGGCCGCCCATCACGGCGCGCTGATGATCAATGGCGGCATCCCGGTCTATGTGCCCACCGTCCGCAACGCCTGGGGCCTGATCGGCCCGATGCGCTGGGACGCGCTCGACGAGAAGGCCTTGCGCGAAGCGATCCGCAATCACCCACTGGTCGCGGACAAGGACGCCTGGCGCAAGGAACGGCCGTTCCGCGTCGCGGTCGTCGAGCAATGCACCTATGACGGCTCGATCCATAGCGCCGAGATGATTTTGAAGGGCATCGGTCATCTCTGCGAATATATCCTGTTCGACGAGGCCTGGGCCGGCTTCATGAAATTCCACCCGCTCTATGCCGGCCGCTTCGCCATGGGACTGGCGAACCTTCCCCCCGAAGCCCCGGGCATCATCGCGACGCAATCGACCCACAAGCAGCTTGCGAGCTTTTCGCAGGCCTCACAAATCCACATCAAGGACCGCCATATCCGCGGCCAGAAGCGGCGCGTCGAGCATCGCCGCTTCAACGAAAGCTTCATGCAGCACGCTTCCACGTCGCCGTTCTATCCGCTGTTCGCCTCCCTCGACGTCGGCGCGCAGATGATGAAGGGCCGCTCCGGCGAAGTGCTGTGGGACGACACGATCCGCCTCGGCATCGAGCTGCGCAAGAAGATCCGCGCGATGCGCCGCGAATTCGAGGAGAAGGAGCAGAATCCGGACCGCCGCTGGTTCTTCGAGCCGTTCGTCCCCGATCGCATCGCGATTCCCGACGTCAGCCGCCCTGGCGCTGCGCATAACGTCGCCTGGGAAACGCTCTCGACCGACGAGCTCGCCACCAATCCCACGCTGTGGCAGCTTTCTCCCGACAGCACCTGGCATGGCTTCCCCGGCCTCGCGGAAGGCTTTGCCATGACCGATCCCAACAAGCTGACGCTGCTCACGCCCGGCTTCGATCGCACCACCGGCGCCTATGCGGAGCATGGCATCCCCGCGCCGGTCGTCGCGCAGTACCTGCGCGAGAACCGCATCGTCCCCGAGAAGAACGACCTCAACTCCCTGCTCTTCCTGCTGACCCCCGGCGTCGAGGCGAGCAAGGCCGGTACGCTGATCTCCGGTCTCGTCGCCTTCAAAAAGCTGCACGACGACAATGCGCTTCTAGCCGACGTCATCCCGGAGTTTTACCAGCGGCGGCAGGCGCGCTATGCCGGCGTGCGGCTGCGCGATCTCTGCGGCGAGATGCACCGCTTCTTCCGTGCCGCCGACGTCAGCGCGCTTCAGGCGCGGCAGTTCATGCCCGAGCACATGCCGGAGATCGCGATATCGCCCCGAGATGCCGCGCGCTACCTGTTCCGCAACGACGTCGACTATCTGCCGATTGAGGCGATTGCTGGCCGCATCGCCACCACGCCCTTCGTGGTTTATCCGCCGGGCATCGCCACCATCGTGCCCGGCGAGCGGCTGACGGAACGGGCGAAGCCCATGGTGGATTATCTCAGGATGTTCGAGACCTGCTTCAACATGTTTCCGGGCTTCGATGTGGAAATCCAGGGCGTCTACAAGGAGATCGATGCGAACGGTCGCATCGGTCTCTATACTTACGTCGTTGCCGAGTAGGTGCCGATGAACGAAACAGCCGTATTCCGCGCAGACGAAGAGCCGGTCCTGGTCCGGCCGTCACGCGCGAGCGATGTCGAGGCGATGCTGGCGATCTACCGCCATCACGTCCGCAACGGGGTGCCGCGCGACGTCGAGGGAACTGGCGCTCCCGAGCCGGACGATCTGCGCGATCGACGCAAGAACCTGAAGCAAACCCGCCTGCCCCATCTGGTCGCGACCTATCGCGGCGAAGTCGTCGGCTACGCCTATGCGGTGCTGTTTCGGAAGCGTCCGGCCTATCGCTACTCGGCCAAGCATTCGATCTACGTTCACCACGAGCATCTCGGCCGCGGAGTCGGGCGGCTCCTGCTCCAGGAGTTGATCAATGCTTGTGCGGCGGCCGGCTTCCGCCAGATGATCGGCTACATCGATGCCGACAACGCGCCCTCGCTGGCGCTGCACGAGAAGTTCGGCTTTGCGCGCGCCGGCCTGCTCTGCGGTGTCGCCTATCGCTACGGCCGCTGGTCCGACACCGTCATGGTACAGCGCTCGCTCGGCGCGGGCACAACGGCACCCCCGCCCGTTACGGCCCCGGGGCCGCTAGATCATGATCCGGAAAAGTGTGCGGCGGTTTTCCCTCGCGACAAACGCGGAACGCGTTTGCGCGGAGATCATGCTCAAACAATAGGCTCACGACGGAAAGTCAGCCTGCCTCACCTGGATGCGGTCGGCATGTAGCGACCAGTGATGCAACGCCTGGTCCTTGCAGAATTTTGCCTTTGCCCGCTCCCTGGCTTCGTTCTCGTCGGTGGCGTCGATTTCTAGCGTGCCCTGGCAAATCTCACTCTGCCGGCCGTACTCGCCGAGCACGTCCTTCATGAACCTGACGACATAGATAGACATGAGACCCTCCTGCTGCCCCGGCAGTACCTTAGTCCCATTTAGGCCGGACGAGGGAAGGAGATTTTGATGCGCATCAAGATCGATCGGCCGCCCCGGCCAATCCATTGCGGAACCCGCCGCCGGGGTCTAAGCCGGAGCAGGCCGTGTGCGTGCTGTTCGATGGCACGAACGGGCGGCCGCTGGCAGCGATGGACGGGACCGAGATCACGCATTGGCGCACCGCCGCCGGCTCCGCACTGGGCGCCAAATTGCTCGCTCCGCCAAATCCCGAGACGCTCCTTTGCGTCGGTGCCGGTGAAATGTCCGAATGGCTGGTCCATGCGCATCGCACCGTTCGGCCATCGCTGCAACGCGTGCTGATCTGGAATCGCAGCCCGGAACGGGGAGTGGATCTTGCCAGGTGACTGCCGGCGGACGGCGTGAAGGCGGAGACGACCGCAGACCTCGACGCCGCGACGCGCGAGGCGGACGTCATCACGACCTGCACCCGGTCGCATCAACCGCTGATCAAGGGTCGCAACCTTCGGCCCGGTACGCATATGGACCTTGTTGGCGGGTACACGCCGCAAACGCGGGAAGCTGACGACGAGGCGGCAAAGCTGTCGCGCGTCTTCGTGGACAGGCGGGAATCCGCCTTCCACGGAGTTGGCGACATCCTGCAGCCGATCGCGAGCGGTGCCATCAACGAGACGGACGTCCTCGGCGACCTCTACGATCTCGCAGGCAGTCGCGTGCAAGGACGAACCTCGCCGTCCGACATTACGTTCTTCAAGAACGCGGGCGGCGGCCACCTCGACCTCATGACGTGCGAGGCCGTCTTCCAGCAACTCGGCGCAAAGCTGGGCCAGCGCTCCTACCCAGGCGTCACGCCGAACGCCTGCTTGAAGCGCTCCGCATAACGCGGCCAGACCTCGGGATTGATGATGCGCGGCGGGCGTTTGCCGTCGAGCGTCTCCAGCACCTGCTCGGCAGCGATGCGGCCCATATTCTGACGGGCCTCGATCGTGACGCCTGCCGTATGTGGGCTCGCCAGCACGTTGTCGAACTGGAGCAGCGGATGCTCCGGCGGGGGCGGCTCCTTGGACCAGACGTCGAGACCGGCACCCGCGATGCGCTTGTCGCGCAACGCCTGAACCAGCGCATCCTCGTCGTGGATGAAACCACGGGCCGTCGTGATGAAATAGGCATGCGGCTGCATCAGCCCAAACTCGCGCACGCTGATCATGTTGCGGCTGCCCTTGTTCAGCGGACAAGAAATTGAGACGAAGTCGGCGCGGCGCAGGAGCTCGTCGAGTTCGACGTTCTCCCCGCCCCGCTCCGCCATCGCCTCGGCCGTGAGGTACGGGTCATAGGCCAGCACCTTCATACCGAGCAGCCCCTTGCACAGCGCGGCGATGCGGCGGCCGACATTGCCGAGCCCGATGATGCCGACGGTCTTGCCCTCGACCTCATTGCCGACGAGCTCGTTCCGATTGACGTCGCGCTCCCGGCGCAGGCGGCGGTCGGACTGGATGATGCGCTTGGACAGCGTCAGCATCATCGCCAGCGCATGTTCGGCGACGGAATGAGCGTTGCCGCCGGACTGGTTGACGACCAGCACGCCCGCGTCGGTGCATGCCTCGACGTCGACGGGATCGAAGCCCGCGCCATTGCTGGAGACCAGCAGGAGGTTCGGCGTGCGCTTCAGGAAGGCGGCATCGACATGGAAATGCGGGGCGAGTTCGTCGCGGGCTGCGCCGATCTGGTAGACATGGGCCGCCGAGATGATCGGGGCATAGAAATCTTCTGGGCTCTCGTTCTCGATGCGATCGAGCCGGACGTCGGGCCGCGCCTTCAGGATGTCGATATAGATCGGATTGGCCAGGTATTTGACGTAGAAGACGCGCTTGCTGTTGACGGACATCAGGACCCTTCCGGCTCTCTCGAGGAGACCCGCAAGGTCAGCGCGGCGCGCGCCCGTCCATGCGTCCCTCCCGTTTTCTCGTTATCGTCACCTATGACATGTCGGTGCCGGCCACGGCAGGCCGTCTGGCGCAGATCACGGTGCCGGCCGGGACATGTTGACAATCCCGCTCGCTCCGTCAAGTTCGCCAGACCGCCGCGACGGCCGAGACCAAGAAGCATGCGCGGCCCAAGGGAGAACGCAATGGCGATTGCGGAGCAGCATACCTCGCCCCAGGCGACACAGGGGTCCAGCGACAAGAGCTGGCACGGCATCGTCCTGCAAACCCTGAAGCGGAACGAGATCAGCCTCGTCCCTTACGTGCCCGACCGCGTGCTGACGCCGCTGATCAAGAACCTGCACGCCGATTCCTTCTTCACCACCTTTGCGACCGCCCGCGAGGAGGAGGCCGTCGGCATCGTCTCGGGCGCCTGGATGGGCGGACGGCGCGGCGCGGTGCTGATGCAGACCTCGGGCTTTGCCACGCTCGCCAACGTACTGGCCTCGCTCGCGGTGCCCTACCAGATCCCGCTGATCATGTTCGTGTCGGAGCGCGGCACGCTCGGCGAGTTCAACTACGGCCAGTCGCTGGTCTGCCGCACCATGCGCCCGGTGCTCGACTCGCTCGCGCTCGAGCATCACACCATCACCCGGCTCGACGAGCTCGAATTCATCGCCGACCGCTCGATCAAACAGGCCGTCACGACGCAGGCGCCGGTGGCGCTGATCCTCAATCCGCTGCTCACGGGCGGCAAGGTTTTCGACAAGTGAGGCCGGCCATGAGCACAAGCAACACCAAGGTGATGAACCGCTTCGATATCACTTCACGCCTGATCGCCAAGCTCAAGGACGAGGAAGCCGTGATCGGCGGTATCGGCAACACCAATTTCGACCTCTGGGCCGCTGGCCACCGCCCACAGAATTTTTATATGCTCGGCAGCATGGGGCTCGCCTTCCCGATCGCGCTCGGCGTGGCGCTGGCGCAGCCCGATCGCCGCGTCTTCGCACTCGAAGGCGACGGCTCGCTCCTGATGCAGCTCGGCGCGCTCTCGACGATTGCGATGTTGAAGCCGAAGAACCTCATCATGGTCGTGATGGACAACGGCATCTACCAGATCACGGGCGCGCAGCCGACACCGGCCGCTGGTATCGCCGACATCGTCGCCATCGCCACCGGTTCGGGGCTCGCCAACAGCGCCTGGGCCGCGGACGAGGAGGATTTCGAGCGGCTGGTCGACGAGGCCATGTCCGCCGCCGAGCCGAGCCTGATCGCGATCCGCATCGACGACAAGCCGGGCGTCGGCACGACCCGCAGGGATCCCGTACAAATACGGGAGCGCTTCATGCACGGCCTCGGCGTGCGCGAGCCCCTTTAACGTTTTGTCATTAACTACACAGCGATCTGATCCCGGCCTCTCGACAGGCCACTGCAAAACCGTGCTAAGCGGTGCAGATGTCCATTTTCGTTCGCTTCCTCGCCTGGCTGCTCGCAGCCGCCGTCACTTTCGCAACCCTCGGCCCGCCCGGTCTTCGACCCCACTCCGACCTCGGTCAGGATGGCGAGCACGCGCTTGCCTTTGTCCTGGTGGGATTGGCTTTCGGCCTTGCCTACAGGAATCGCCGCTGGGCCGTCGCCGCCGCCGCGGTGGTCTTGATAGGCCTGCTTGAGCTGATGCAATTCTGGGCGCCGGGACGACATGCGCGGCTGGAAGATTTTGTGGTCGATGCGAGCACCGCCTGCATCGGCTTTGTGCTCGCGGCCGCAGCCGACTGGCTCATAACGCGCGTTCGCGCAAATTCGGCTCTGACAGGCTAAGGCCCCGCGGAATGGAAATCCGCAGGGCCCGGTTCTTCTAAGCCTGCGCTCTGATCAATCAGTCGATAATCTTGACGACTCGGCGCGTGCGCGGCTCGACGATCACGCGGCGATCGTTCACGACCGCATAGCGATACTCGGTGTAGTTCGGCACGGGACGCAGCACCACGGTCGGGGGCAGCGGCTCGCCGACAACAACGCGCTCGTGGATGACGACAGAGTCATCGCGCGGGATTCCGCCCAGCACCGCATTCGGAATTTCGAGGCCCGCGCCTACGGCCGCACCGACGGTACCGCCGACCATCGCGCCGATGGGGCCGCCAATGTCGCCGCCCGCGCGCGCGCCGTTCGCTGCGCCCTCGGCGGTCGTCGACTGTGCAAACGCTGCGCTCGACGCCAGCAGCGACGCTGCAGTCAACGTAATCGCAAGACGAGTATTCATGTCCTCGGTCTCCAGTGATTGTTGTGCGTCTTCAACCACGGGGCCGGATCATCGTTCCGGTTCCGATGTGACGAAATACGCGTCAAATCTGGAGATTGTTACCGGGTAACACTTCACGCAGCGGCGATCTCGTGCCCTGCCATCAGTTCCAGTGCTCGCACCATCGCCGAATGATCCCAGGTCTTGCCGCCATGCGCGGTGCAGGCCGAGAACAATTGCTGCGCCACGGCCGGACTCGGCAGCGGCAGGCCCAGCCGATATCGATCATGTCAATCGTTTCCTCTTGATTTTGGTAAGTCGATCCACGGGCTCATCTCACCTCTCCCGCTTGCGGGAGAGGTCGGCACGCAGTGCCGGGTGAGGGCTCTTTCCTCCGCGGGGTTCTTTTCCGCAAAAATCCCACTGCGGAAGAACCCTCACCCCCCGCCATCTCCCGCAAGCGGTAGAGGGAGCGCATAGTCGCTGTGGCTACGCTCTCAGGTCTCGAAGGTCTGCGATGCGTGCCAGGACAGGCCTTCCAGAGTCGTGGTGCGCGGTTTGTATTCGCATCCGATCCAGCCGCGATAGCCGATGGCGTCGAGGTGCCGGAACAGGAAGGGATAATTGATCTCGCCGGTGCCGGGCTCGTGACGACCGGGATTGTCGGCGAGCTGGATGTGAGCGATGCGGTCGAGATATTCCTGCATGGTGCGGGCGAGATCGCCCTCCATGATCTGCATGTGGTAGATGTCGTACTGGATGAACAAATTGTTCGACCGCGCATCGGCGATCAGCTGCACCGCCTGTTCGGTGCCGTTGAGATAGAAGCCGGGAATATCGAGCGTGTTGATCGGTTCGACCAGGAGCTTGATATTCTCTCTCGCCAGCGTCGAGGCCGCGAAGCGCAAATTGCCGACCAGCGTCTCGTTGAGCTCGCGTGGATCGGCATCGACGGGTGCGATGCCGACGAGACAGTTGAGCTGCTCGCAATCGAGCGCCTTGGCATAGTCGATGGCACGGAACACGCCCTCGCGGAACTCGGCCGTGCGGTCGGGAAGGATCGCGATGCCGCGCTCGCCCGCCGCCCAGTTTCCGGCCGGTAGATTGTGCAGCACCTGCGTCAACCCGTGGGCTTCAAGTTGCTCGCGCAACAGCGCCTTGTCGAAATCATAGGGAAAGAGATATTCAACCCCGCTGAAGCCGGCCGCCTTCGCCGCGGCGAAGCGGTCGGGAAACGGCATCTCGTTGAAGAGCATTGTGAGGTTGGCGGCAAATCTCGGCATGATGTTGCCCCCTATTCCGCCGGCTGAAGTACGCCGGGCCGCCCGGTCACGACTTCGTCGAGCGGCAGGTCCAGCACCTCCTCGAACTCGACGATGTTGTCGATCTCCGTACCCATTGCGATGTTGGTCACGCGCTCGAGGATGAACTCGACCACCACGGGCACACGGTGCTTCGCCATCAATTCGCGCGCGCTCGTGAACGCAGCCTGCGCCTTCTTGGGGTCGGTGACCCGGATCGCCTTGCAGCCGAGCCCTTCGGCGACCGCGACATGGTCGACGCCGTAGCCACTAAGCTCCGGTGCGTTGATGTTCTCGAAGGAGAGCTGGACGTGATAGTCCATGTCGAAGCCGCGCTGAGCCTGGCGGATCAGGCCGAGATAGGAATTGTTCACGACGACGTGGATGTAGGGCAGGTTGAACTGCGCGCCGACCGCGAGTTCCTCGATCAGGAATTGGAAGTCGTAGTCGCCCGACAGCGCGACGATCTCTCGCTCAGGGCACGCCGCACGCACGCCGAGCGCCGCCGGCAACGTCCAGCCGAGTGGTCCCGCCTGCCCGGCATTGATCCAGTTGCGCGGTTTGTAGACACCTAAGAACTGCGCGCCCGCGATCTGCGACAGACCGATTACGCTGACGTAGCAGGTGTCGCGGCCAAAGGCCTTGTTCATCTCCTCATAGACGCGTTGCGGCTTGATCGGCATGTTGTCAAAATGGCTCTTGCGCAGCATCGAGCGCTTGCGATCGCGGCAGGCCACGGGCCACGCCTGGCGCTCGCGCAGCCTGCCTGACCGCCGCCACTCCCTGGCGACGGTGACGAACAGCTCGAGCGCGGCCTTCGCGTCCGAGACAATGCCGAGATCGGGATTGAACACGCGACCGATCTGGGTTGGCTCGATGTCGACGTGCACGAAGGTACGGCCCTTGGTGTAGGTCTCGACCGAGCCCGTATGGCGGTTGGCCCAGCGGTTGCCGATGCCGAGCACGAAATCGGACTCGAGCAGCGTCGCGTTGCCGTAGCGGTGGCTGGTCTGAAGGCCGACCATGCCGGCCATCAGCACGTGATCGTCGGGAATCGCGCCCCACCCCATCAGCGTCGGCACGACGGGCACGTTGGCAATCTCGGCGAATTCGACCAGCAGATCCGAGGCGTCGGCGTTGATGATGCCGCCACCCGCCACGATCAGCGGCCGCTCGGCCGCATTGAGCATCTCCAGTGCCTTTTCGACCTGCTTGCGCGTCGCGACCGGCTTGTAGACCGGCAGCGGCTCGTAGGTCTCGTCGTCGAACTCGATCTCGGCGAGCTGCACGTCGAGCGGCATGTCGATCAGCACCGGGCCCGGTCTCCCTGAGCGCATCACATGAAAGGCCTGGCTGAACACCCGCGGGACCAGCGCGGGCTCGCGCACGGTCACCGCCCATTTCGTCACTGGCTTTGCGATCGACTCGATGTCGACGGCCTGAAAGTCTTCCTTATAGAGCCGCGCGCGCGGTGCCTGCCCGGTGATGCAGAGGATGGGAATGGAATCGGCGATCGCCGAATAGAGCCCGGTGATCATGTCGGTGCCGGCCGGCCCCGAGGTGCCGATACAGACGCCGATATTGCCCGCCTTCGCCCGCGTATAGCCTTCGGCCATGTGCGAGGCGCCCTCGACATGGCGCGCGAGGATGTGGCGGATCGAGCCGCGCTTCTTCAGCGCGGAGTAGAGCGGATTGATCGCGGCCCCGGGAACGCCGAAGGCGGTCGAGATGCCTTCCTTCTCCAGGATACGCACGGCTGCATCGACAGCTCGCATCTTCGCCATATCGGACCTCGCTTAAGTTGCGTCAGCGAGCGAGATCATCGGGCGCGCAAGATACGATCTCAACAAGATCGACTTTATTTTCCACGATGCGGCAGCCGTGGAAAAATCGTGGCGGTCTCAATCGGTTAGACCAGGAAACACGTGAAATCGGATCACTCGAACAGCGGCGCCAGCTCCATCTGCGGCACCAGCACGAGGCCCTTGTCGGTGATGCGAATTTCCGGAATGACCGATAGCGGAATCAAATTGAAGCCCATGTAGGGGATGGTGCAGCCGGCCTCCGCCCATTCCTTCTTCAGCACCTTGACCTCTTCGGCGACCTCGGTGACGCGCTTGTCGGACAAGAGCCCCGCGATCGGCAGCGGGACCAGCGCCCTCACCTTGCCGTCGGCAACGACGCAGACGCCGCCCTGATGCGCCTTGATGGCTGCTATCGCCACCTGCATATCCGCTTCGTTGGTTCCGGCAACGATGATGTTGTGGCTGTCGTGTCCGACGCTGGAAGCGACCGCGCCGCGCTTCAGGCCAAAATCCTTCAGCAACCCGTAAGCGACGTTGCCCGCCGATTTGCCGTGGCGCTCGACCACAGTGATGAAGCACAGGCCATAGCGCGCAAACAGCGAGGACCAATCCTTTGCGGGTTCGATCGCGACCTTCTCATGGGTCAGCGTGATGCCCGGCAGCGCGGTCTTGATCGCGTTAACGGTGCAGGCCGTCGCCGGAAGTTCTGGCGTTAACTTCAACTTCTCAGGCAGCTTCACGGTCACATAGGCCGCCTTTGGGTATTGGTAGCGCTGCGACAGCGCCTGATCGAGCCGCGGCGTGATCTTGCCGTGCTCGACCACGAGTTCGCCTCCGTACCAAGTGCATTGCGGCTTGAGCTGATCGTCCATCAGCACGAGATCGGCGCGACGGCCGCCGCCAAGCCCGCCAATATCGCCGTCCATGCCAAAGCGCGTCGCGCCATGCAGCGAGCCCATCGACCACGCCTGCTCCGGCGACATCCCCGCCTTCACCGCCTCGCGCACCACCCAGTCGAGGCCGAACAGCAGGAGATCATCGGCATCGCGGTCGTCGGTGCACACTGCGGTGCGCTTGTATGAGGCGCCGAGCTCGGTGACGGTGCGGATCGCCTGCGGCAGCGAGTGCCAGGGCGTGGTCGGCGGGCCACCGCGCAGGAAAAGCCAGACACCAGCATCGAGCAGATCGTCGGCGATGTCGCGGTCGATCGCCTCATGGGTGTCCGTGACGCCGCTCGCCGCATAGGCCGCGACGAATTCGCGCCCGTAGACATGACCGGACACCGGCCGCCCGCGCTTCAACGCCGCCGCCAGGATGGCATGGCTGCGCTCATCGCCCATCGTGACCGGTACAAAATCCATCTTCTCGCCGAGTGCAACGGCTTCGGGCCACCGGTCGAACAGGCCGGCGATCTTGTCCGGCGTGAGGTCGCCGCCGGCGGTCTCCAGCACCGCCGACGTTGCCGGAACAGTGCTCGGCACGGTCAGGAAGATCGACAGCGGCGCCTCGCGTGCGTCCTCGAGCATCGCCTCGACGCCGGCGACGTCCATGACGTTGCCGATCTCGTGGCTGTCGCAGAAGATCGTCGTGGTGCCGTTGAGCAGCGCCGCCTCAGCATAGGCACATGCGGTCACCATCGAGGATTCGATATGGATGTGCGGATCGACGAGCCCCGGCGCGATGATGCCGCCGGCCGCGTCGTAGAGCGGCACACCGCTCCAGACCTTCTTCGCCACGCCCGCCGGCTTCACCGCGGCGATGCGGCCACCGGTGATCCAGACCTCGCGGTTCGCATGGATGCGCTCTGAATAGGTCGAGAGCGCGCGTGCCCCCGTGACGACGAGATCCGGCGCGACGCGCGCTGAGGCGACGTCGGCCAGGAGGCGGGTCATCGAATGCAGCGGCGCGACGGCGAAGCGGATAAGTTTGGTCATCGGGACCCTCGCGTGGCGTTACGGCCGCGCGATGGTTACGCCCTGCGCCAAACCGGGCAAGCTCAAATGTAACGGCACGCCCTGCTTACGCCTTGGGCGCCGAACCACCTGCCGCCCCCGACCTTGGAGGTTTGCGCAAGTTCCGTCTTTTCGAAGGCGGTGCGGCAGCGGCTTTGACCCGAATCCGCATCGATCGACCCTTTGGCTCATCGATCTCGAACGAATTCGTCTTTCGCACGAGGTCACTCAGCTTACGGAAGCCGAATGTTCTCGGATCGAAATCGGAAGCGAGATTGGCGAGCTGCCGTCCGACTTCCCCGAGCGCGACCCAGCCGTCCTCGCTCTCCATCTGGGTGATAACCTTCTTGATGATGGGCGTGGCGGCATCGGGCGGCTGAAGCGGTACTGACCTGGAGGAGGGATCCTGGGTGGTCGCCGCACCCGCAAGCAGGTTCTCCGTGTAGACGAACCTTCGGCAGGCCTGTCTGAAGCTTTCAGGCGTCTTCTGCTCGCCGAACCCAAAGACATCGACGCCCTGCTCGCGGATACGGGCGGCCAGACGGGTAAAGTCGCTGTCGGACGACACCAGGCAAAAGCCATCGAACCGCCCGCTGTGAAGCAGGTCCATTGCGTCAATGACCAGGGTTATGTCGGACGCATTTTTTCCCGTCGTATACGCGAACTGTTGCTGCGGGATGATGGCGTGTTTCGACAGGATGTCGGCCCACCCCCTGGATCGCGCATTGGAGAAGTCGCCGTAGATGCGGCGAACGCTGGCCTCGCCGATCTTGGCAATCTCCTCGAACAATCCATCCGCGATCTTTGCGGAGGCATTGTCGGCATCGATCAGAACGGCGAGACGGGGCGAGCGAAGTTCCGACGGCATGGCCTCTCCTCACGAGGTGGACGCAGCATAAGAAGATGCAGGCGTCGGGATGGCTAATCCTCGTTCGCCTTGAACCGCCCGAGCCCCTTCAGCACGAAGGGTGCCAGCAGCGCGATCAGCGCCAACGCGAGCAGCGTAGCAGAGATCGGGCTCTGGACCAGAGTCATGGGATCGCCGAGGCTGATCGCGAGCGCGCGGCGCAGCTGGCTCTCGGCGATCGGACCGAGGATCAAGCCGACGACGACCGGCGCGATCGGAAAATCGAACCGGCGCATCAGAAAGCCGAGCACGCCGAAGCCGGCCAGCATCGACAATTCGACCACCGACGGCTTTGCGGCAATGGTGCCCATGGTCGCAAAGACGAGGATGCCGGCATAGAGCCACGGCTGCGGGATCGCGAGCAGCCGCACCCACAGGCCAACCAGCGGCAGATTGAGCACCAGCAGCATCGCATTGGCGATGAACAGGCTTGCGATCAGGCCCCATACCAGGTCGGGCCGCTCGGCGAACAGCAGCGGCCCGGGGTTGAGGCCATATTGCTGGAAGCCCACCAGCATCATCGCGGCCGTCGCCGAGGTCGGCAAACCCAGCGTCAGCAACGGCACCAGCGTGCCGGCGGCGGAGGCGTTGTTGGCGGCTTCCGGCCCCGCGACGCCTTCGATCGCGCCCTTGCCGAATTCTTCGGGGTGCTTGGTCAGCCGTTTCTCGGCCGAATAGGACAGGAAGGTCGGGATCTCTGCGCCGCCCGCGGGCAGCGCGCCGATCGGGAAGCCGAACATGGTGCCCCGTAGCCACGGCCTCCACGACCGCTTCCAGTCTTCTTTGGTCATCCACAGCGAACCGCGCACCGGCTCGAGCTTCTCCTCGGTGTGATGGCGGCGCGATGCGACGTAGAGGGCCTCGCCCACCGCGAACAGGCCGACCGCAAGCGTCGTCACCTCGACGCCATCGAGCAGTTCGGGGACGCCGAACGCAAGCCGCGCCTGACCAGTCAGCTTGTCGATGCCGACCAGGCCAAGCGTCAGCCCAGTGAACAGGCTGGTCAGGCCGCGGATTGGGGAATCTCCGAAGGTCGCCGACACCGTGACGAAGGCGACGCACATCAGCGCGAAATAATCCTCCGGGCCAAAGCGCACGGCGAAATCGACCAGCCACGGCGCGAGAAAGGCCAGCCCGACGGTGGCGATGGTGCCGGCGACGAAGGAGCCGATCGCGGATGTCGCAAGCGCCGGCCCGCCGCGGCCGGCCTTGGCCATCTTGTTGCCTTCGAGCGCGGTCGCCATCGAGGCGCTCTCGCCGGGCGTATTGATCAGGATCGCGGTGGTCGAGCCGCCATACATGCCACCATAATAGATGCCGGCAAACATGATCAGCGAACCGCCAGGGTCGAGCTTGTACGTCACCGGCAGCAGCAGAGCGACGGTCAACGCCGGGCCGATGCCGGGCAGCACGCCCACGGCCGTCCCGAGAAACACGCCGATCAGCGCATAGAGCAAATTCATCGGCTGGACGGCGACCGCCATGCCATGCGCCAGCGCGGCAAAGGTATCCATCACAGCAGTCGCTCCAGGGGGCCGCTCGGAAGGCTCAGCGTCAACAGCCGATCGAACGCGAGATAAATAAGGGTCGACATCACGACGGCGATGGCGGAGTCGGCAAGGATGGCACGGCGCCCGAAGGCCGCGGACGTCGTCACGAACAGCGCCGACGTCGCCAGGATGAAGCCACCGCCGAAGCCGATGATGGCGATCAGCAGCGCAAGCCCGACGAGGATCAGAACCACCGGCACGGGATCGGCGCTCTCTCGCGCCGGCATGCTGCCGCGCAGCGCGTCGATAAAATTGCCGATCGCGAGCAGCGCGAGGCCGGTGGCGACGACGACCGGCATCGCCTCCGGTCCCATCCCGTACATCGCAGTGGATTGCAGACCGCGTGCGTCCCAGACCAGCACCGCGGCGCTGGCCGCGAGCAATGCAGCGACGGCGAGGCCGGCGCGATCGACGCGCCGCGGCGGCTGGACCGAATCGCCCGAGGTCATGACTTGACCAGGCCGACCGATCTCAGCACGTCAGTGACACGCACCGTTTCCTTCTTCAGGAAGTCGGCGAAAGCGTCGCCGCCGAGATAGGCGTCCTCCCAGCCTTTCTGCTTGAGGATCTCCTTCCAGGCGTCCGACTTCACCATCTTCTCGACCGCATCGCTCAGCGTCTTGCGCTGCTCCGGCGTGATGCCGGGAGGCGCGACGACCGAGCGCCAGTTGGCGATCACGAGATCGATGCCCTGCTCCTTGAAGGTCGGGATGTCGCTGCCTGCGATGCGCTTCTCCGAGGTCACGCCGATCGCGCGCAGCTTGCCGGACTTGATCTGCCCGTCATATTCGCTCAGCCCCGAAATGCCCGCGGTGACCTTGCCGCCGAGGATTGCCGCCAGTGACTCGCCTCCGCCGGAGAACGGGATGTAGTTGATCTTCTTCGCATCGGCGCCGACAGCGCCCGCGAACAACGCTGCCATCACATGGTCGACGCCGCCGGCCGAGCCGCCGGCGAAGGTCACCTTGGCGATATCGGCCTTCACCGCGGCGGCCAGATCCTGCGCAGTCTTGATCGGCGAATTCGCCGGCACCACGATCACCTGGATTTCCTCGGTGAGGCGCGCGATCGGCGTCACCTGCTCGAGCGTCACAGGCGACTTATTCATGGCGAGCGCGCCCACCATGACGAAGCCGTTGACCATCAGCTGGTTGCCGTCACCCTTGGCGCCGTTGACGAACTGGGCGATGCCGACGCTGCCACCGGCGCCGGGAACGTTGGTGACCTGTACACTGCGCGCAACGCCGGAAGCGACCAGCGCCTGCTGCATCGAGCGCGCGGTCTGGTCCCAGCCACCGCCCGGTGCCGCCGGCGCCATCAGCTTGAGCTCGAGCTGCTGGGCAAAGGTCGGCGTGGCTGCCGCAAGGGTCAGCGCGACGGCTGCGCCGACAAGGCGCGCGGGAAATTGAAACATCGGGGATTCTCCAGGCTCGTGCGGACGTTGCTGATCAGCTGCCGCATTGTGTCGTTTGGTCGCATATCAGCCAAAACGGCCAATGCTGTCCAGCGACAGCGCCTAGTTTCCTGTTAGCGGGGAGTCGGCATCACGCCGCCGAGCACGATCGTCAGCTCAGCAGCGACATCGCGCACAATTTGCCCGATTTCCGGCAATCTCTCATCGGTCAGACGGCTGGTCATGCCAGAAACGGAGATCGCCGCCAGCGGCTCGGCGCAGTCGTTGTAGACCACTGCGGCAATACAGCGCAGGCCCATGCAGGCCTCTTCATCGTCGAGCGCGTAGCCCTGCTTGCGGATTTTTTCGAGCTCCTTGAACAGATCGCTCGGCCGCACGATCGATTTCTCCGTCAGGCGCGGCATGCCGTGATGGCGGATGATGGCGCCAACGTCCTCGTCCGAATAGGTGGCGAGCACCGCCTTGCCGACGCCTGACGTCACCATCGCAACGCGGCCGCCGACCTTGGTCAGCGAGCGCATGATCTCGCGGCTTTCCATGCGGGTCAGGACGATGATGAACTCGTCGTCGACCACGGCAAGGTTGGCGGTCTCGCGCGTGAGATCGCGCAGCTTGCGCAAGTAAGGAATCGCCTGCGCGCTGAAATTGCGCCGTCGCGCAAAGCTCGCACCGACCGTGAAGCTGCGGACGCCGACATGCCATTTGGATTCGGCGCGGTCGAACTGCACGAAGCGGCGGCTTTCCAGCGTCGCCAGCAGGCGGTGCACGGTCGAGGCCGACAGACCGGTGCGGACGGCGAGATCGCTGAGGCGATAACCCTCGTCGTCTTCGGCCAGTGTCTCGAGGATCGACAGCGCGCGGTCGACGGACTGCACGCCGCCGTCGCGGTCGGCGTCAGATGCCGATCGAGGCTCGAGCGATTTGCGTCGGATCACGTTCTTGCTCATCGCGACCTGACCGTTCTCCCTCACCCCGCTTGCGGGAGAGGGTCGGGGTGAGGGGGAGCTTCCGCAAGGACGGTGAGAGATGGACTCGTCGAGAGTCCCCCTCACCCGAATTCGATCTGCGTTCGAATTCGACCTCTCCCCGCACGCGGGGGAGAGGTGAAAGGTCTTTGTCGTCTCAGAGCAGCCCTGCCCCGCGCGCCCACTTGTACTTGGCACCGAGAACCTCGACCGGCAGTTCGGTCGAATAGGCATAGGCCGGGATGCCGTTCTGATAGAGATATTCGGCGGCTTCCTCGACCTCGACGTCGCCGGCGAGCGAGGCGACGATCGGCTTCACGAAGCCCTTGGCCTCCATCTCCTTCTTCACCTCGACCATGTTGCGGGCGAACACCATCGGCGGCGTAACGATGGTGTGCCAGTAACCGAGGATCAACGAATGGATTCGTTCGTCCGACAGGCCGAGCTTCACCGTGTTGACATAGGTGATCGGCGGCTCTCCGCCGGTGATATCCACAGGATTTCCGGCAGCGCCGAACGGCGGAATGAACTTGCGGAACGCCGCATCGAGATCCGGCGGCATCGACATCAGCGACAGGCCGTTGTCGACACAGGAGTCCGACAGCAGCACGCCCGAGCCGCCCGCACCGGTGATGATCAGCACGTTTTCGCCCTTCGGCGTCGGCAGCACCGGCACGCCGCGGGCGAATTCGAGCAGTTGCCGCAGCGAGCGTGCGCGGATCACGCCGGACTGCGCCAAGACATCCTCGTAGATCTTGTCGTTGCCGGCGAGCGCGCCGGTGTGCGAGGACGCCGCCTTCGCGCCGGCCGAGGTGCGGCCGGCCTTCAGCACGATGACCGGCTTCTTCTTGGAGACGCGCTTGGCGGCTTCCGCGAAGGCGCGGCCGTCCTTGAGATCCTCGCAGTGCTGCGCGATCAGGTTCGTGTTCGGGTCCTGCTCGAAGAAAGCGAGCAGATCGTCCTCGTCGATGTCAGACTTGTTGCCGAGACCGACGATCGCCGAGACACCCATCTTGGCCGAGCGCGAGAAGCCGATGATGGCCATGCCGATACCGCCCGACTGCGACGACAGCGCCGCGTGGCCCTTGACGTCATAGGCGGTGCAGAAGGT